>CALFDI010000111.1 GCA_937952875.1 uncultured Verrucomicrobiales bacterium | reverse complement strand
TCAGAAAACGCGGATGATTCAAAACTGACTGCACCTGGAGTGAAGGCGTTATCACCTGTATAAATGAGAGTCGGCTTATCAGGGATATCGAAGTCTTCAGAAAGGCGATCAAGAAAGCCTGCGCGTCCACCAGGGAAAGATGAGCCATCTATGAGATCTTCAGTAAAAGCAATGCTCATCATGCTGTTCGTGATGGTCGTCGGAGGCTGCATCAGGGTCTCTCTACCAGATTGGATATTTCCATCGGACCAGCGGTCTCTATCTGGAAATGTGAATTCTTCTATGCTAGCGAGCGTTTCCTTGATGATCGTGTCGACAGCTTGTTCCTGCCAAAAGAGTTCGCGGAAGTTTCTTACAGTATTTCTGTAAATGAGATTATAAGTCGGCTTGAGTGGCTGACGGTCTCTAAAGTCGCCGACGGTATTCGTTTGCCTGAAAATAGCGCGCCATGGGAAGTCACGGCCTAGACCGATGCGAAGATTATCATGATAGCCGCGGGACCACGTTGCATCGTGATCATGGGGGATGAGTCTGAGCTTTCCAAATTCTGAACCTTCAACAGGCTGGAAATACCACGCCATATTCTTTCTATGGCTGAATGCAGTGCCCATGTCGTATTGGCGAATCGCCTCGCAGACAGCGTGATAGAGTGACCATTGATCCCAATCGACCATGTCAGCGAGCTCGCTTTCGCTACGATTAGAGTTAAGCGTTGTAATGTGATTATCGAAGTCTGAGCCATCTGACACAGAGTTTCTCGCCTGATTATCGATGAGCTCGAGGGCGGTGGATTCACCATCTTTAAACTTATAGACATTTCCATCTGGAAGATCCCGTGCATCTAAGAGTCTCCCATCGATGTCTTCGAAGGCCATGGCGAGCCCGAAGAAGTCACCATCATATTGGTTAGGCGCCTCGTCTGCATCATCGATGACTCGGAAATGAACGTGGTAGAAGAATGGGCATTCGATGCCAGCTTTCCGCCAAATCTTTGAATTCACCACTTCGCGTAATCCGTAGCTTGTCGGTGAGTTGAAAGTGGACATTTTTCCCGTATTGAGGCTGCGCCATTTGACCGGCCATTCATCCCCATTTTCATCGCGAGCTTGGAAGTAATGGCCGCGGTTAAAGCGGAACCGCATGGAGCGCTTACCATTGGCTGAATAGCGGTTGTTATTCTGCCTGAGACGGTAGCCGACGTGATCGTAGACGATGCCATCATAGACGAGGGCGCATTCCCAGTTGAAGACCTTGCGTGCAGCTTTGTTAGCCTTAGGGATTTGGTGGTTTTGATAAATGCCGCCTGAGTAGGCGTAGCTGCGCTGGAGATCATCTCCACGTGTGATGAGCTGGTAAACGGGGAGCTGTGTGAGAGACTCTGATGTGTAGACTTTTCCATCTCCATCTGGGTGGACAGAAGTATCTGCGGTGTAGTCTGGGACGCCGTTGTAGATAAATGCAGCGAAGTTTTTGCTCGGATCATCGAGAGCAGGTGCGCGCACTGAGGCCCCCAGAGCATCGGTAGCTGTGATGCGGTAGCGTAGGAGTGTGCGGTGCTGTTGAGCGGGAATGACTGCCTCGTAGCGATCTGGATCTGTAGCTGACGGGGCCATTGATATTGTCACCCAGTTTGCTGGATCCTCGAAGTCCGGATTTGGTTGAAAAGGAGTGCTAGGAGCTCCTTGTAAAATACCGTTACTGAGAGGAAGCCGCGCTGGAATGTAATTGCCAGCCTCATTGATTTGGTAGGAGAGAGTCAGAGAGGAGATCGTATCTGGATCTGTCGCTCTAATAGAGACGGTGATCGGTTGTTGATCTGTCGGCACCTGAGGTGTGTGCCTGACTTGCCTCATCTGTGGAGGGGCATTTGAGACAAAGACGCTATTCTGTGCTCCGGGAGTGGGCTGCCCAGTGGATGATTGCCAACTGCCTCCCAAATCATTGTCTATAGATGGATTACGTAACTCCATCGACGGCCCGGTGCCGGATGCTGTGATCGGCCATGGGAATTCATTTCGATACTCTACTTCATCGATTTCGATTCCAGATGCATCTCTTAGGCGGATTCTTTCACCCTCATTCCGAAGCACGCCGCTAAAGGGGAGGAGTGTTGTCCCAGAGGGGATAAAATATGTCGCAGCCAAGCGGCCTGGATTTTCAGCTAATACGATGTATCCACCGGCAGGTATAACTGTGCCTGATGGAATATCTGCGCTGACTCCATCGCTTAAGCTCCAGCCACTTATGTCTACATCGGTCTGATCTGGATTAAAAAGTTCGACGAACTCAGTGAGCGTCGTTTTGTCTTCAGGGCCATAATGAATCTCATTAATAACAGGGACTGCATTACTTAAGAGTGTGAGCCCGAGCAAAGTAAGGACAGATAAGTGTGAAGAGTTCATTATGTAGTAAGCGAATAGAGTGATTAAAATCTTTGAATAGATTTTATGAAAAAGACATGACCCACTCGTGTGAGTGTAATATTATTTCTCTTCTTCCATTTTTTTCTCTGGTTCGACGAACTTCGGTTCGCCGTCTTTAACGACATCGAGACGGATCCAGTGACCGTGGGCTGAGTGTGTAGGGAAGCCGCAGGCGAAGGCGAACTTCCCTGGTTCATCGACGACGAATTCGAAATCGACGATTTTTGAGGTAGTGCCCTTGAGAGGATCAGGTGTCATGCCTCCGTCGAAGTATGGCTCTTCACCGAGGTTGATTTTCGTTTTTGCTTCTGAAGCTTCGACGATGATGAGGCTGTGAGGGGTAGGGCTGTTATTACAGAACTTCACCTTCACTTTATAGCCGACGGGGATGGTGTAGCCGGCTTCACCTTTGGCATAACCATTGAAGTTCATACCGTAGTTGTGGTCGGTAAGAGTGGCGACGATCGTCAGATAAGCTTCTTTTTTCTCAGCATCAAAGGTAACGAAAACAGGTTTACCGAACTCACCAGTCGGGACGATAGTGTGACACTGACCGGGTGCGATAATGGTGCCATCAGCAGAAGGTGTAGCCTCTTCCGCAAAGGTTGGGGCTGCCATCAAAGAAAGAGCGAGGAGAGAAGAAAAAATACGCATGACAGCCATAATCTGAAAAGTGAGGCCGACTTGCAAGGAAAACGCGGGGCATTATACGAAGTAGAGTTTCAAAAAGGGGCGAATGCCGAAGTCATATCAAGAAAGCGCATTTGATACCTCGATAAATCTTTCATTCGCTTTTTGGAATTCGGATAAGATTCGTTTGGCGAAAAAAAAGGAGCGCCATCTCTGGCACTCCTTTTTGAGAAAATCGCATTTTCTAATGCTGTTTAGCTCTTTGGATCGAGCGGAATCTCTTCAGCACCTTCTGGCACCTTGTCAGCTTCCACGATCATCCAGAGTGCACCTTTTTCATTGTCAGATGGCTTAACTGGGCCACCGTAATTCGCTGTCGCCGTGGTGAAGTAAATGGTGCCATCTTCGCCTTCTCCGCCACCAGTTGGCATGAGCGTGGTATTCGCTAGCTCTTCCATAACCCACTTGCCTTCAGCGCCTGGTTGCATGCCCCAGATCTTACCAGATCCCCAGTCGGAGACGAAGTAGGTGCCATCGAGCGATGGATACTTCGTGCCGCGGTAGACACCGAGTCCGACGACGCAGATGCCATCGTCTTTATGGCTGTATTCAGAGATAGGAAGCACGCCGACAGTTGGCGCGTTCTTTTTACTGATAGGGAAGGGATGAGTGCCGCACATGTGCTTCCACCCGTAGTTCTCACCACCTTTTGAGCTAGCTGGTTGGAAGTTAATCTCTTCCCAGTAATTCTGGCCGACGTCTGCGATGTAGAGATCGCCAGTCTTGCTATCGAAGCTCATTTTCCATGGGTTACGGATACCGTAGGCCCAGATCTCAGGCTTAGCCTTCGGGTGAATCGCAGCAAAGGCCTCTTCAGACACACCGAAGAGAACCATAAGTGTCTTAGGTGTTAGGAGTGGGTTGTCAGCCGGGATGCCGTAAGCGCGGTCTGGCGTAGATGTGTTCACATCGATACGCAGAATCTTAGAAAGATGTGTGCTGAGGTCTTGGCCAGCATCCAGAACGTCACCTTCCCAGCCGCCGTCACCAGAGCCGATGTAGAGATAGCCGTCAGGGCCGAATGCGAGTTCACCACCATTGTGGTTAGCATATGGCTGCTCGATCGTCATGATCACGCGGACGCTTTCTTTATCTGCCTTATTTGGATTATCCTTATCCACTGTGTATTCTACGATGAATGAATCACCATTGAACCACATGTCTGAGTAGTGGATGTAGAATTTGCCGTTGTTCTTAAAGTCCGGGTGGAACTCAAGATCGTAGAGACCTTGCTCCAGGAATGAGGAGACGGTGGTGTCGGAAATATTGAGGAAGGCTCTTTTACGAGATTGAATCTTTCCATCCTTGTCCACGATGCGGACGTAACCATCACGCTCGATCACGAAGCGGCGCCCTGTGCCGTCCTTAGGGCAGACGACGTTGACGGGGTCGATGAGATCACCGATGACTTTGACGATCTTGATATCGACAGGATTTGGGAGCTTTCCTCCAGGCTGTGCGACTTTGTCTTTAGTCTGAGGAACGAGAGAGGCTGCGTCCTGCGCGTAGGCAGACCCAAGGCCTAAACTGAGAGAGGCACCGAGAACGGCTGCCAATTGTGCTTTTTTCATAAATGCTATGGATTATAGGGTTTTAAATGATTGTTTAGAGAGAGAAATGTTACTCTGAGAGGTGGTGCTTAGCATCCACTGGCTTGACAAGCAGATTGGCAACTAAGCCAACAATTAGCAAGGCTGCCATTGTATACATGGTGGTATTGTAGAGTGTAGGAGTCGGGTCTACAGTGCCTTCTGGCGCGATTTGCATGAGCTTAGAAATGGTGACCGTTTTGGCTTCAACGAGTTCTGAGAGCTTGTCTTTTCCTGCCCCAAACGAGGAAGCAAAATCACTTTCAGAGACTTTTTCGGTGAGTTTTTTAATTTCTGAGTTCACTGACAGAGCGCGGAGCTCGGCTATGGCGAGTGGCCCCAGCACACCTGCAGTGGACCAAGCGGTGAGGAGTCGCCCGTGAATGGCTCCGACAAACTTCGTGCCGAACAGGTCAGCTAAGTAGGCTGGGATCGTCGCGAATCCTCCACCATACATCGTGAATATAGTCATGGTAGCGGCGTAGAAGATAATGAAGCCTGTGGAGGAGGCTGATGCTCCAGCATTAGCTGCTGCATAAGGAATGCTCAGATAGAGCGCACAGCCGAGGATGAAGAAGATGGTGTAGGTGGCTTTGCGACCGATTTTATCAGAAACAGAGGCCCAGAAGAAGCGGCCTACCATGTTAAAGACGGAGATCATGATCACGTAGTTAGTGAAGAAGAAGCCAGCCTTAGCCTCTGTGGTGAAGCCAGCTCCAAAGATTTCAGAGATCATTGTCTTGGCGACTCCAAGAACGCCGATACCTGCGGTGACGTTCATGCAGAGAACGATCCAGAGGAACCAGAACTGCGGTGTCTTCATTGCGGACTCAAGGCCTACACTTTTACTGGAAATAAGAGACTTTTTCGGGTCTGCGGGCGGAGGCGTCCAGCCTTCTGGCTTCCAGTTCTCAGCTGGCACACGATAGAGAAAGGCTGCGATGATCATGACGACCAAGTAGAGAAGGCCGAGCGTGGTGAAGGTGGCAAAGGTGCCACTATTCCCTGTGCCGACTGCATAGACGCCAGCGGTGATCTTAGCGTCCTCACTGCGGGCGAGGGCGTTGAACTTTTCGACATCTTTGTCCGTAGCGACGACAACCTCGATTTTCTGTCCGTCAACAGTAGCGAAACGCTTGCCGTCTTCAGTCGTGAGAGAGTCAGTGGAGACGGAAACTGCCTGAGGAGCTTCTTGATAAGTGCCAATGAAGTATTTCTTCATCGGAGCGCCTAGCATAGCTCCACCGCCGAAGCCCATGATAGCGAGACCAGTTGCCATTCCGCGACGGTCCGGGAACCATCGGATCAGCGTGGAGACGGGGGACACGTAGCCGAGACCGAGTCCACACCCTCCTAAGATACCGTAGCCAAAGACCAGCAGAGGAAAGGAATGTAGCTTGATTCCAAGAGCGCCTACTAAAAAGCCGCCGCCCCAGAGAATCGCCGCCGTAACACCGACACAGCGAGGTCCGACCTTTTCTAGCCAGCGGCCACCGATTGCTGCTGCCAGTCCGAGAAAAATGATCGCGATGGAGAAGATCCAAACGACGGTTTTAAAGCTCCAGTCCGAAGCTGCTTCGGCTGCCACGCCCAGCTCGCGCGAAAGGGGAGTGTTAAAGACTGACCACGCATACACAGATCCAATACAGAGGTGGATGAGGACAGATGCCGGAGGAACTAGCCAGCGATTAAAGCCGGGCTTAGCGATGATGTTTTCTTTCAGAAGAAAGGCAGGAATAGCCATAGTGATGAGAGTGGGGTTTTAGAGACTAGTCTCATAGTGAGGAAGTATGAGTAAGCTCCTACTAGAGAGCAAGCAAGGCTCTGAAGGTCAAGGTCATGCTAGGGCATATTAAGATAAGATTAGTTAATAGAAGTGAGTTTCTTGTTTGAACCTGTTTAGAATGAGGGAGTTTACGTTTCCAAAAGAATCAAAACCAATCCTTTTGGATAGGTTGTGAAAATATGTTTACCTCTATTGAATGGTTAGTGAAATTTGCTGATAATTATTTACTATTGCACATTAAAAATATGAAAATTTTATTTAAACTCATACCAGTAAGCTTATTTGCCACTGCGCTATCCACTCAAGCAGCTACTATTATTACTGTTACGAATGGTGACTTCGAAGACGGCGGACCTGCGCCTAGCGGTTTCCCGCAAGCTTCCGGTTGGGTGGGGTCTGCACGTCTGACTCCGCATT
>CALFDI010000110.1 GCA_937952875.1 uncultured Verrucomicrobiales bacterium | reverse complement strand
CATCGTGACGATGAGGAATCCATTCTCATCGAAGACAAGTCCACCTGCAAAATGCTGCCCCGTGTCTGGTGCATGCTGCTGGATCATGACCTGCTCATCTCCAAAGACCTCACCTCCAGGCAGACGTGTGATCCGTGACAGACGGTAAAAAAAGCGACCCGAAACATTCGTCGAATAAAAGATAAAGGCATCATCTCTATGAGGTGACCCAGCAAGATTGAAATCAGGGTGGTGGACGAAACTTCTAAATCCTCCATTCGAGTTAGAGGCCACACTCACCTGGAACACTCGCTCGCGCGTGTTAGCCGATGACGTATTTTCAACTCGATAGAGATCACCATTTCTCTGCTGAACGATTAGGTGATTAGACTGGGGTTCTACAGCCAAACCAATCAATTCACCAAAATCAGGCAGATTCGGAAAAGCCTCCTCTGTGACAAAATCACCTGTGCCAGCTCGAGGCTCTGACTGAGGCAATATACCATTCAGATACGGCGCCAATGACGCGAGCTCAATACCAGCAGGAACCTGGCTTTCAGGAAGTATGGAAAATCTAAAGACACGGTCCGCAGACTCTCCACCATCGACTCCACGTAGACGAACTGAAGCTATAGTATTTTCAAGCCCTACCAACTCATCATTCACTTGCAGCTCGTTATTTACTATAGAAAACAGAGTATTTTCAGAGTCGCCCGTGCCAGTCGCTAACTCGAATGATGCACTGGTCACCTCTTCGAGTTGAGGATTTAACAGTGAGAGATCCCCTACTCCTGTCCCTACTATCGATGCGGCAGATATCGAGCCAATGACATCGTCAGAAAATGGAGTTATTTCAGCATCAAGTCTCAACAAATAACTCGTCGGTATCGCATCTTCATAAGATCCTGAAATTCTGAACTCATCTACATTCTGCGAACCTCCCTGGAAAGAGCCGAAGCCAATGCGATCAAACGAGAGGTCAAATCCATTCGGATTAGCAAATTCAGCATCTGCCGTCAGTGGCTCTGAAATTCCAGGATTCTTATACAACCTGACAGTATCAGGAGCACCAGATACTCCGTAATCGATGCGCATTACTATCAGATTAGCAGATGTATCAGGAATACCACCTGATACAGGTATAGCGACTTGATTAGAGTCACGCTTTTCTACGAGGAGGCCGTATTGTAATGGAGCGCTTGGATTCGTATCCACGCCGAATGCAAACACTGTGTTTTCATCCTCCGCATCACCTCTCCACATTTCGACTATCTTAGTTCGCGACGTGAGATCATCTCCTAATTGCTGCACAAAGCTTACGTATAGAGATGTTCCTGGTAAAGGGGTCGCGACACCAGTTAAGCCTGATAAGTCTAGGGCTACACGATCTCCTGATTCTTGAGAAAATCGATTACCTGATGTTTCAAAGTTTTCGATTGAAACGGGAACAAGACTCTCCTGAGTTACAGCATTACTCGATCCACCATTCAGGGCAGCCCAAGCGGTCGTTGACGTGCCGTTCGTCCTTCCATTGATCGCACCAGTTACGTAATCAAAGCTTTCTTCAAAAAATAATCCAGGCGCAGCACTACGCCCTGGCACAACCTCAGCAAACGTTGTCGCAATCCGAATCTCATCTAGTTCCTGCGATCCACCTTGGAAAGAACCGAACCCAATTCTATCAAATCTCAAATCAAAGTCAGCAGCATTAGAATAAGTCGCCACTGGAATATTAGGCTCAGTTGGGCCTTCACTAGGATTAATGTAAATCCTAACAGTATCTGACTCTCCAACAGCACCGTAGTCAACGCGGAGCACTACCAGATTCACATTTCCATTGGCATCGCCCGTAGAAATCCCAACAGCATTGGAGGCCCCCTTTTCTACGAGTAAACCATAGTCTGGCGCCCTAGAATTTGTATCCTTACCAAATGATAGGACCGTATTATTCGCCGTAGGATTTCCACGCCAAAACTCGATCACCTTTGAGGTATCAGCCGCGCCATCTCCGAATTTTTGGAGAAAACTGATATACAAGCTTGTCCCAGGTGAAGGATTGGTGATTTCGGAAAGCCCTAAAAGACTCAACTGAGCCCTGCCGCTTGCATCTTGGACGAGCCGCTCTCCAACAGTATCTAGACCACCGAAGCCAAACGGTGTTAAGCTACCAGCTTGTAGTGCAGTATTTGTTTGCGGTGTATTCTCAATAACTGTCCAACTAGTAGAACTATCGATATTAAAATCACCATGAAGCGTATTAAAAAGAAAATAGTCAAAGGGCTCCTCAAAAAGCAGTTCCGCAGACGCTGAGGTGCTCAAAGAAAAAACTGCAAGTAATCGAAGAAGAAAGGATTTCATAAAAAATAGGGCCCTAGAATTATTTGTTTTCAGATGTCGTCATCCATTGCTGGAAAAGCTGCGGAACGTGTTCACAACTCAACAAGCCATGCCTCGACAGCAATCCGTCAACGCTCACACTAAAGTTCGGCTGCTCTCGCCAGACCGTTTCAAGTTCTTTAATTCTAGTAGAATAAGAGCCATCTAAGAACAGGTGGTCATCGTGATGAATGCCATTTGAATCATCAAACCTTTTTAATAAAACGAGAGAGTCGATAAGGTCATCGAGCCTTGATTGCACAGCCCTCTGTTCCTCAGAAGGAATCGCTGAAAGTATTTCAATTCGTTCAAGTAACTCTTTAGCTAAA
>CALFDI010000109.1 GCA_937952875.1 uncultured Verrucomicrobiales bacterium | reverse complement strand
CTACCCTACGAGCATTATTCTCCCTCTCGTGCCTCTTTTAAGAGCAGGGATCATTGAGGGGACTTCCGTGCAGGCCTTTTCCATGAGCGGCGTAAGTGGTGCGGGAAAAAATACGAAGACCTCAGCCTTTCTCTACGTCGAATGTAATGAAAGCGTGCGTGCCTATGGTCTGCCAAAGCACCGCCACCTTTCTGAGATCGAGCAAGAACTCAGCTTGGCAGCCGGAGAGCCCGTAACTATTTCTTTTTCTCCTCACCTTATTCCGGTAACGAGCGGCATAGCCTCGACCATCACGGCGACCTTTGCAGGAAGTGATCCAGATCAGATAGGAGAAGCTCTTGAGGAGGCCTACGCTAATTCTGACTTTATTCGCCTCATCGGAAAAGGTGTCTGTGCTGATACGAAAAATGTCACTCGCACGAACTTTGTTGATATCGGCTGGCATTTCGATCCTCGGACGAAGCGTGTCACGATCACGAGTGCTGAAGATAATCTTGTAAAAGGAGCAGGCGGTCAGGCGCTACAATCCTTTAATCTCATGTTCGGCCTAGAGCCTACCGCCGGATTGATCCTTGCCTGATGCAGATCCATTACACAACTTAGCTTTTTTTCCCGTGTCTACTACCCTCCCCTCACTTAAGCGCATCAAAGGCGGCGTCACTGCTGCTCGCGGATTCCAGGCATCAGCTGTGTCTGCAGGCATCAAGAACCCCGACGCTACACGACTTGATATCGGTCTCATCTATTCGACTGAGCCGACAAGTTCTGCCGCCGCCTTTACGACGAATCGCGTTAAAGCAGCGCCTGTAAAATTATCACAAACGCATTTCCGCAATACTGCTATTCGCGCCATTATTGCTAACAGTGGGAATGCCAATGCCTGCACAGGCCTCCAAGGGCTAGCAGATGCGAAAACAATGGTCGAAGCAGTCGCTGGGGAGCTAAAGCTCCGCCCAAGAGAAGTTGGCGTCTGCTCTACTGGAGTTATCGGACTTCCCCTGCCGATGACTCGCATCGAGCCTACGATTCCGGCTCTGGTCGAGACGTTAGACTCTAAGTCTGGATCTGATGTCGCAGCCGCGATTATCACAAGTGATACTCATACGAAGGAGTATGCAGTCTCAGTGGAGATCGATGGTCACCGCGTCCGTATCGGAGGCTGTGCGAAAGGAGCAGGAATGATCTCGCCCAGCATGGCGACGATGCTCTGCTTCATCACCACTGATGCGACACTAACGAAGGCGACTTTAGAAAAGGCGACTCTTGAGTGTGTCGAAGCATCTTTTAATAGAATCACAATCGATGGTGATATGAGCACGAACGACACCGTGATGATTCTCGCTAATGGTCAAAGTGGGATGCCGACCATTAAACGGAATAGCAAAGGATGCCGGATCTTTCGCCAAGCTCTTCAGCACGTAATGCTAACACTCGCTCAGATGTTAGTGAAAGACGGCGAGCGCGTCACAAAGTTCGTAACGGTGAAAGTCAAAGGAGCGCTCACATATCTCGATGCGAAAAAAGTCGCCGAAGCAGTAGCGAATTCTGCCCTAGTTAAGTCCTCATGGAATGGCGAAGACCCGAACTGGGGACGCATCATTCATGCCGTGGGTTACTCACGCGCGAGAATCCGAGAGGAATTAATCGATATCCATTATGAAGATAAGCCCGCTTGCCTCGGTGGATTGCAGGCGGAGACACCGATGGATCAGTTACGAAAAATAGCGAGCAAAGATGCCTTCACAGTGACGATCAATCTAAACAGAGGAAAAGCTGATTATGAAGTCTATGCATCAGACCTCTCGCCCGAGTATATTGACTTCAACCGCTCAGAATATGCCTACTGGAAACAGGCTCGTAAAGACGGACTCGTCTAGTAGTAACTGAACGGCACCATTACCTCAAAGACTTTCATCACTATGCGAACTGGCATTCTCTATCTCGTATCAGGCCCTTCTGGGTCTGGGAAAACGACCCTTTGTAGACGTCTCGCTAAGGAAGGCGAAGCGACCTATGCACGCTCATGCACTACACGAGCTATGCGCCCAGGTGAAACTGACGGTGAAGACTATTTTTTTCTTACTCGTGCAGACTTCGAGCAACGGATAGCAGCTGGTGATTTCATCGAGCACGCTGAGGTGCATGGTAATCTCTATGGCACTCTGCGAAGCGAAGTTCTCGAGCATCTTAAAGCGGGAACAGACGTCGTGCTAGATATCGATGTTCAAGGCGCTGACCTCGTGAGAGCGTGCGTGGATCCGCTCATTACCAATGCGCTCGTAGATCTCTTCGTCACTCCTCCGACTCATGAGGAAATCCTCAAAAGGCTCTCAGGTCGTGGCACTGACTCACAAGAAGTGATCGATCTACGCATGAAAAACGCTCTCGAAGAAATCTCTTATGCTCCGAAGTATCGTTATCAGCTACTCTCTGGCACGCATGAGGAAGACTACGAGAAATTCCGCAGTTTATTAGTCGGGAGTCGTCTCGCGACAAAGCTACAGACATCTGCTGGCTAAAAGTCTGTTTTAGGCTTTTTCTTTTTCACGCTCACACGTCCGCCATTCGCTTTCCTAATGGGATCGAAGATAAAGTCTGCACCGCAGCTTTTAAGATCCCACACGGCTTTCATGAGTTCACCGAGACGCCCTTTAGGAAAAGTCCGCTGAGAAAAGTAATGAAGATACTCTTCTGGCAGGTCACAGAGAGGAATGCCTTTTGGTGGATAATTTTCCGGACCAAACAGGCCGAAGGGCATTCTGTAACGACCAATTTCTTCAAGTAGATTGCGTAGATCATCACGGTCGATTTCAGTTATTTTGATTTCTTCCATGCTGTCCGTTTTTCTTCTTAGCCGAGAATGGCGCCCTTTTGAATCTGTCCTCCACGGCTGAATTGACCTGCGTCCATTTGCTTTTTCCCATCAGGCTGGACGAGCTGTAGTCTGAGAGAGCCAGCTCCGCAGGCGACTTCTAAGCCAGAGTCATCTGCTGCGAGAATTTCTCCGTGATTTCCAGTAGATGATGTCACTTCTGTCTGAGGAAAGACCTTGAGACGACGCTCTTTACCCTTCGGATCTGTAAAGGTGGTAAAAGTGCCCGGCCATGGGTGGTAGGCGCGGATACGTCGCTCGATCTGTTCAGCAGCCATGGACCAGTCAATCAGGCCATCTTTACGCTCGAGCTTCGGCATATAGCTCACTTGGGCTTCATCTTGTTCACGCCCCTGCCCTAGCTGTGAGATGCCATTTTCTATCGCCTGTGGACCTAGGTCTGCTAGGCGATCGTGAAGCTCTCCACCCGTTTCTTTCTCCCCGATTTCGATCTCCTCTGCCGAGATGATATTCCCTGCATCTAGCACCTGCACAACGTGCATGATCGTAATCCCTGTGGTGCGGTCTCCCGCATCAATGGCACCTTGAATGCAGCTCGCTCCACGATACTTAGGCAGGAGCGAAGCATGTAGATTGATACAGCCGCGTGGTGCCATTTCATAAATTTTACGTGGCAGGAATTGACCATAGGCCATGACGATGTGCAGCTCGGCAGCGAGTGCGGCTAATTCATCATGAATGAGTCCTATCTTCTCTGGCTGCAGCACAGGGATATTGTGTTGCTCAGCTAACACTTTAACAGCCGGAGGGCGAAGCTCCATAGACCGCCCTGCGGGACGATCTGGCTGCGTAACGACCGCTAGCAGCTCGTGCTCACTATCGATAATCCACTGCAGAGTCGGGAGAGCTATCTCCCCTGTCGCCATGAAAATAAGGGTCATGAACAGATTAAGAGATGATCTTTTCTGAAGTCTTATAAGCGTCCAGAGAGATGATATTATCTATAATATCACGGATGACTTTTACTGGAGTCTGAGAGGCGTCGATATCAGTTATGATACTATCATCATAATAGTCGAGAATGGGTTTCGTCTCTTCCTCGTAGGCCTCTATGCGCCGCTGAATGACTTCTTCATTCGCATCGCCTAGTCTATTATCCTTAAGAGCACGTTTACGCATACGCCGCGCTAGCTCAGAGCGGTCTGGACACGAGAGATGGAAGACTTGGTGAACGGTGATATAATCTTCGAGAATCTCTGCTTGGCGTCGATTCCGAGGAATCCCATCTAAAACGAGAAAATCAATTTCAGGTTTATACACGTGGGCGTCAGTGAAATTTCTCATCTGAGCACTCCAGAGCTCGACGGTAAGTTCATCAGGCACAAGTTCTCCACGACTCGAATATTCGACAAACTTTTGTCCTAAAGGTGTCCGTGTATCGAGGGATCGAAACACATCACCACAGGCGAAGTGAAAAAATCGTGGAATGGTGCCAAGGATTTTCCCTTGTGTGCCTTTTCCAGAACCT
>CALFDI010000108.1 GCA_937952875.1 uncultured Verrucomicrobiales bacterium | reverse complement strand
TCTCGCAAGCTGCCTGTGCCTTTACCATGAATGATGCGCACACGGTAGATGCCTCTTTTTCGGCACTCATAGAGATACTCAGGAATCAAAATCCCAATCTCAGATGGGCGAAAAGTGTGCAGGTCTAATTCTCCCGTGATAGGAATAGAGACAGCGTCGTCTTCTGGTTGGTGATCCGCCACGGTGCCGAGAATGAAGTTTTCAAGCGGTGAAAGCGAGAGGATTTCTAATATGGCGGAGGCCCATGGGAAAGATGCCGCGAAAGGCTCTTAAACTGAGGCCTCTCTGAATCATCTCCCACTCATTGTATCGTCGTCCGGTTTTGCCAGCTACTTTTCTGATTGGTATGAGGAGGAGTTTTCCTAGCGTAAATGTGCTCTTTGGATAGGCCATAGCTAAAGGGTTGAGGCTTTCAGGCCGAGATTCGTATCCAGATTTCCCTTAGCCTTAGGCCTTGCCTTCGTTAGTGGTCGGCTTTACATCCTTCCCTAACTTATGAATGAGCGTCGAGTAGTCGTCACAGGCATCGGGACAGTGAGTCCTTTGGGTAATGATTGTAAATCCATGTGGGAAGCCATGAAGGCTGGGAAAAGTGGTATTGGTAAGGTCACATTGATCGATCCAGAGCCATATCCGACCCAGATAGCTGGTGAGGCGAAAGATTTCGACCCAAAGCCTTTCTTCAATAACCCGAAGGACGCACGCCGCGCAGATCGCTACACACAATTCGCCGTAGCAGCATCTAAGATGGCTCTCGAAGACTCAGGGATGGACCCAGATAAGGTCGATAAGACTCGCGTCGGAGTCATGGTGGGATCGGGAATCGGTGGTCTCGGCACACTTGAGCGTGAACACTCAGTTCTGCAGAAGCGTGGTGCGGGAAAAGTCTCTCCTTTTGTCATTCCTATGATGATCGCCAATATCGGGAGTGGAATCATTTCTATGGAATATGGCTTCTGTGGGCCGAATATGTCGATCGTGACAGCCTGCGCGACTGCGAATAATAGCATCGGTGAAGCATGGCGGATGATTAAGTTCGGCGATGCTGACGCCTTCATCTGTGGTGGTGCAGAAGCTACAATTCTTCCTATGGGGATGAGCGGATTTAGTAACATGCGCGCCATGTCGACTCGTAACGATGACCCAGAAGCGGCATCCCGTCCATTTGATACAGGCCGCGATGGCTTTGTCATGGGTGAGGGCGCAGGCGTCCTCGTCATAGAGGAGTATGAGCACGCCAAGGCTCGTGGGGCTGAGATCTATGCTGAGCTAGCAGGCTACGGAGTGAGTGCAGATGCCTATCACATGTCAGCACCACATCCAGAAGGTGACGGCGCTGCGCGCTGTATGAAGATGGCCATGAAGCATGCGAAGATGAATGCTGAGGATATCGATTATGTAAACGCTCACGGCACGTCGACACCTCTCGGAGATATCTGTGAGACTAAGGCGATCAAGCAAGCTCTCGGTGATCACGCGAAAGATAAACTCATGGTCAGTTCGACAAAGTCGATGACAGGGCACCTCCTCGGAGCTGCTGGCGGAGTGGAAATAGCGGCATGTCTCATGGCGATTAAAGAAGGTGTTGTCCCTCCGACTATTAACTTAGTAGATCAAGATCCTGAATGTGACCTAGACTACGTAGCAAATGAAGCGCGTGAAGTGCCGATCACATCTGCTCTCAGTAACGGCTTCGGCTTTGGCGGGCATAATGGCTCGCTCCTGATCCGTAAGATCTGATTAGACAGAGTATGAAAAACTTCACCTGCAGTAGAAGCGTCGCCTTTTCAGATACTGACGCTGCAGGAGTTGTCCACTTCGCCCGTATCTTGACCTACGTCGAAGATGCTGAGCACGCTTGGCTCAAGTCAGAAGGCTATGACGTCGGGCAGACTATGATGTGGCCGCGTGTGAAGGTCGAGTGCGACTACAGCCAGCCGCTGCGCTATTCTGATGACGTTCAGATCAGCTTAGAATTAGAAAAGAAAGGAAGCTCATCATTGTGCTATCGCTTTCAAGTTGGCCAAGCTGCTAAGGGGAGAATGGTCATCGTGCGCTTAGATGCTAAGGGAGAAAAATATCCCTTCGAATAAATCGCTAAGCTATCGATTGATTCGATGTTTGTGATTAAATCAACGATTTCCTAAATGTCGCGAGTTCGAGCCATTGTCATGGCGTTATGAACGAACTCCTCCACACTCTATCGATAATCGGACTCACAGGACTGAAAGCAATCGGCGTTATCCTTCTCACTGATTTTGCCTCTGGCATCATTCATTGGTTAGAAGACTCATACGGCAAGCCGACGTGGCCATTTTTTGGAAAGCGGGTCATTGTGCCAAATATCGAGCACCATTTCTTTCCGCGGAAATTTACGAAAAACTCAACCTTTTCGCGAAATACCGCCACTCTCACCATCGCTCTACTGGCCGGCGTAGTCGTCGCTCTCTTCGGAGCCTTTAACGTCTGGTGGGCACTGGCCCTCGGAATAGGCGCCTTTGCAAATGAGATTCACTGTTGGGCGCATCGCACACCTAAAGAGAATGGCCGTCTCATCACAGCACTTCAAAAAATAGGACTTCTCCAAGGTGTGAAGCATCACGGAAGACATCACACAGATCCCAAAAACCGCACTTACTGCACTATCACGAACTACGTAAATCCCTTCCTCGATGGCATGAAGTTCTTCCAAC
>CALFDI010000107.1 GCA_937952875.1 uncultured Verrucomicrobiales bacterium | reverse complement strand
TATTAAAGAATGACATGAAGGTGAAATACTCTTCGTGACGGATCGGCTCATATGGATGCGAGTGGCACTGAACACAGCCAAAGGTAACACCTTGCCATGCCTGCCAAGTCGTCGATACGCGATCCATGAGAGCCATAACTCGGAACTCTTCATCGTCTGTCCCCCCTTCACCATTTGACTGAGTCATACGGTGGAAAGATGTGGCGATTTTGTCTTCCAAAGTCGAATTCGGCAAGAGGTCACCAGCCATCTGCTTGATGGTGAACTCGTCAAAAGGCATGTCTTCATTGAACGCCTTAACGACCCAATCCCGAAATGGGTGCATCAGTCTAACATTATCAACGCCTAGACCTTCCGAGTCAGCATAACGAGCGAGGTCTAACCAATGCACAGCCCAGCGCTCACCGAATTGGCTGCGTGCCATGAGTTCATCTGCCTTCTCTGCCATGGCCTTGTCCGGATCAGTCGCGAATGCAGTTTCAAATGCTTCGAGCTCAGACAGTGTCGGAGGAAGACCGATGAGATCAAACGTCAGACGGCGAAGAATCTCTGAAGGTGTTCCTACAGGGGCATGCTGAATGCCTTTGGCTTCCATATTAGCTAACAGAAAGGAATCAATAGGTGTCTTAACCCAGTCTTTCTCTTTAACCTCTGGCACATCTTTCCTCTCAGGCACTTCAAATGACCAATGATCTCCCCACTTTGCCCCTTCTTTTACCCAGCGTGTCAGGATTTCAATCTCAGCTTCGTTTAATGAACGCCCATGATCAGCCGGTGGCATGAAAGTTTCCGAATTCGGGTCAGCGATGATACGCTTGATCATTTCAGATGCATCAGGATCTCCCGGTAAAACAGTTGGTCTCCCAGATTCGCCTTTTTCTAAAGCCTCTTCGCGGAAGAGAAATGAAACGCCTCCACTCTTTTTCACGCCACCATGACATGCGATACAGTGACTGTTAATGATGGGACGAACGTCGCGCGAATACTCGATCGGACCATCTGGCACAACTACCTTAGGAGCAGCACTCAAGAGTGCCGGTGTAGCAAGGAGGAAAGGGATGTAGAAAAGACGTAGCATCTGATAGAAAATTTTCTGTGGTTCAAGATACGAACCGTTACGAAAAATCTTACTCTAGATTCCTAAAAGGTAAAGGGTTCTCATGCTCTGCTATACCTCTTCTGTATAGGCTCTCAATGAATCTTAGATGATAGATTCGTCAAATGCTGTAGCCTTTATAAATCAAGGGTTTGCAATTGATTGACACTTAAGAGTCAGCTCTACGAATAGACTTCTCACCGCGAGAATGAACCACCGTTCTCTTTTAAGCGTCCGTTCTTGCGTATTTCAGACGCATTTCAGAAGAAAAAATGCGCAAGTCTGATGGAAGCGGCGAAAGAACTGAGAATTTCATTGTGAAACGCTCGTGTCCTGCCAATCCACAGAAACGGCGTCTCCCCACAGCTTTTCTAATGAATAAAGCTCACGACTTTCTTCAGTCATCACGTGAACCATAACATCGATGTAGTCGAGAACGACCCAACGACTGTCTGCATTCCCATCTGTGAAGCGAGGCTTCGCATTAGCATTCTCCAACATGGCTTTATCGATTTCTCGAATAACCGCACGAAGATGAGGCAGAGAATTCCCGCTACAAATCACCATAAAATCGGTGATCGTAGAGACTTCACTGACTTCGAGCACTTGAATATCAAGAGCCTGAATATCTTCAGCGGCGCGGGCGCATGCAATGGCGAGGTCTTTTCCGACGAGTTCCATGGAGAGAGAATAGTGAAGAGAAAAAATGCGGACCAATCGGACCGCATCGAAAGAGAACTGAGAGTAATAAAATGATCTCATCCATTCAACATAATAGGATGAATGGTGGAGCGTAGCGGATTCGAACCGCTGACCCTCTGCATGCCATGCAGATGCTCTACCAACTGAGCTAACGCCCCTTAAAGAATTGAGTTACCTCAAGGACGCGCGGACTTAAATCTGGTGAACGCAGCATGACAAGACTTTATTTCCCTTAAATATGAAACGCTGCCTTGACTGCTCCACGCTTGAGCGCGAGTTCTCGCCATTCATTTATGAGGCGACTTGCACTAATAACACCACAGCCAGAAGGCACCATCACCTCCTGCTGGGACCAGTGCACACCACGGATAGCGACGACGCAGGTGAAATACCCCTTATTCCAAAGACCAAAAGGCGCTCCAAAATATTCTGGGCAGAACAATCGCCGTCTCCATGCAATGAGCTGATTCATCGTTTCAGGTGAACGTGGAAGCGGGCCGAGGGCTGGCGTCGGATGAAGTCTGTTCACGAGTAGGGCCGGGTCTTCATTTCGATAAAGCTCGACCGATATCGGAGTATGAAAGTGGATAAGATGCTCTAACTCCATGATTCGCCGGCTTTCTCGTCGGACCATCCCGACATCTGCGAACTTCGCTAACATAGTAGCAGCCACGTATTCGTGCTCCCGAATTTCTTTTTCATCGACGGAAAACAGGGATCTCTCGGTCCGCTTTGCCGTGCCCGCGAGCGCCATGGTTTTGAGTCGGGCCTTTCGCATCGACATGAGCAGCTCCGGTGTCGCACCTACAAATCCGGACTCCCCTGCTGACCACCCGTAGGAGTAATAAGGTGGAGGGAAATGCGATGCTCGTTTTGCGAGATAGGCCGATAGCGCAGACGTCTCAAGACTGTCTAATGATGCGCGCTCGGTCACGACTGGCACAGACTTTTCCAGCTGTCCTTTATCTAAATGATCGGAAATCTCTGAAAACACTTGAGCAAAGGAATCAGGCTCTGGAGCCTGCCAATTCAGCTGCGCCTTCATGTCAGCCGCCTCGACTTTACTCACCTGCATGACATGAGACGGCTTTCTCCACGGCCGA
>CALFDI010000106.1 GCA_937952875.1 uncultured Verrucomicrobiales bacterium | reverse complement strand
GAGATCACACTCGATGTGCAGGGCATCCCGATACGAGCACGTGTCACGAGTCTTCGGCGTGTGGACTGGAGCCAATTCAACCTCAACTTCTTCATGGTTTTCCCGCCCGGCGTCTTAGAAGATGCTCCAGGATTCAATGTTATCACGACCCGCACTCCATCACCTGCAGCCTCCGGCGAGTTACAGCGTAGCTTAGCGAAACGCTTCGCAAATGTGACAGCAATCGACCTCACGGCTATACTCAAAAAGGTTCGCGATATTTTAGGTAAGATCTCAACAGTCATTACTCTGCTGGCGGGATTCACAGTGCTCGCCGGCATCCCTATTCTTATCGGCACGCTTTTAAATGGACGTGATGTCCGCCTTAAAGAAAGCGTTCTCTTACGCACATTAGGAGCCTCGAAGAAACAAGTGCGCACGATTCTTACGATCGAGTATGCCTCGCTTGGCATTTTATCAGCGCTTACAGGCATCCTACTTGCTGTATCAGCGAATGCAGCACTCGCGGCTTTCGTCTTTGAAGCATCACCATGGCCATCTCCTATTCTTCTCGTATCTGCATTTGCGATCGTCACCCTTATCGCCATAGGCGGAGGACTCATTCTCAGTCGAGGTGTCTGCGATCACCCACCACTCGAAATACTACGGGAGAATAGTTAAACTCAGGCAGGAAAAACGATTATGTCGTCACTCCTGTGTAAACCTGTTCCCCATCATTGAGCCACTCGTGCTCGACATCGTCAAAGGCGACATCTTTCCACGTGATCACTTCTTCCTCGAAGACGAAACGACCAATGAACTTTTTCCCCTCTAACATCTGAGGTAACCAGAACTCATCATCCGCCCACATCTGACTGTAGGGCACCTCAGAGATTGCCTTCCAAAGAGGAATCGCTTCTGGCGTAATGGTAGGAGTGCCATCGTAGTCATACGCCACGTAGACGTGGCAGTGAATATCGGGGATGTCTGACATCGCGAACCAGAGTTCGCCCATCTTAATAGGCTCTAGAGGCGTAATAATGAGTTCCTCCTGAGTCTCTCGAATAGCGCCTTCTCGGGCTGTCTCACCGGGATCTATTTTCCCACCGGGGCCATTGATTTTTCCGGCTCCGATTCCGCGTTGCTTTTCAATCAGGAGAACCTGCCCGTCCTTTATGATAAACATAAGGGTCGCGTGCATTTCCGGCACCCAGCTTTTCCAATCTTTTACGCAGTCATCAGACACAGCCCAGAGCTACGGCCTCTTGCCTCTAACCACAAGCACCGATGTCTCTGATCGAAATGCCCTCGACATGAGTCAGCGAGCTTTCATCATCTCACTGTGAGTCATTCTTCCCCTGTTTCTCTCTGCCTTTTCGGAGGTAGCTTCGACCCTGTTCACGCGGGCCATCTCCATATTGCGAAGGCTGCTATCGATGCCTGTGCCTTAGAAAAACTGGTCTTCATTCCCTGCCGTCAGTCACCTCTCAAAGGCCACGCAGCCAGAGCGAGCGGCCAACAGCGTGTCGACATGCTCACCCTAGCGACTCAAGGCATCGAGTGGGCTGGCATCGATGATCTTGAGCTATCGCGCACAGGCCCCTCATATTCCTGGCAGACAGTGACTGCCTACAAGGACGCCTACCCTGAGAGCAAACTCTACTGGCTACTTGGCACAGATCAGTGGAACCAGCTGCATAATTGGGCTGAATATGAAATGCTCTGCCGAGATCTCCACTTCATTCTCTACACGCGAGGAGACGAGGCTCTGATCGACCGTCCAGAAGCTGAACGGACAATCATTTCAGGGAACCACCCAGCTTCATCGACTGCGATCCGCGAAGCAAGATCCCCTTCTGAGTGGCTCAATTCCGATGTCGCCGATTATATCAAGAGACACAGCCTTTATAGATAACTTTTACTAACGATATCGTTAGTAAAATACGACATCGCTTAGACGAGACTCTGGCGTCACCTTGAGATTCATGAGTTTTCCATCACGATAACTTCCCTCGACGATCGTATTTTTCGGAGCATGCAGCTTAAAGTCGACGTCCCAATCCTTTGGCCAAGTCGGTAGAAGCTGAATGACATCACCAGTCGTTTGCATGATCATCTCTTGAAGCGCTATCATGCCAGAGCCTCCATGATTAAAGTCTGGAGTATAGTCACGCCCCGGTCCCCAGAAGGCTGGGAAACGGTTAGGAGCATTTTCCATTTTCGCAATCAAGAACTTAGCAGCCTCTTCTGTTAGACCTAAACGAGCTGCAAATATGCCAACTTGGCTCCAGCTTTCGATCTGATGATTATCATTCGAAGGCCCGAAGTGCCATGTATCCAGAGCCAGCTGTAAGTTAGGCTTGCCGATGCCAAACAGATCATAAGGGAACACCGGGTAAAGCTCTGGAACCTCAGCATTACTTTGCTTTAACGTGCCAATACCAGGAGCAATAACTGTCCTCTCATTCGCCTCCATTAGAGGGTAATCTGGGGCAGTCTCTAGCATCGCTGCCCACTCAGCTTTCCGCGCTGCAGGGATGAGTGAATCTGGCAGCTCGATCACACGAGCCAATACGGACTTCAACGCAGCTACTACGTCAGTCGGATTTTTCTGATCTCGATATGTTTCCGCAGATGTCGATGGATGAATCACAAGCTTACCGTTTTCATCGAGTTCTTTCCCTGAAGATTTCTTATGGCGAAAGCGGTAGTGCTCATTGAAAAAACGAAGAGAGGATTCAATGAAAGGAACATACATGGAGATATCTTTCCCACTAAAATGATGGTAATCCATGATCATAAGAGCGAACTCTAGCTGATTCACGAAATGCCTCCGCACGTAGAGATTCATCTGAGTGCCGAATTCATCATCGCTCGTGCGCTGACGCTCTGGAGACTCCTCGAAGCCCCAGCCACCTGCAAAAGGAAGACCAAAATTCTCTAGCTGCTCTGTAAAGCTACAGCCATCATGCCCCCAGTAGACCTGCGAACGCAGCTCAGCATTTTTCAGAGGTCTGCGATAGTATTCGAACTGATTCGGCATGAGGTCAAAATCGCCAGACTTCAACATTGGCCAATAGACAAGGCGTTGATTCTGCGCAGTGAAACTTCCCCCACCCCAGTTCCGAAAATCAGGCGTCGCTCGGAGTCCTCTGACGAAACGAGGGTCTGGAGTGAATAGCGAACCATTAAACTTCGATGGAAACTCACCTGTTGCATTACAGCCTAGCATGTAGCGGAACAGCTGATAGTTCCTACCCACTTGCCATTTAGGTGATTTAGGATCGTGCGCTTCTGGAGAAATGATCACCCATCCACGGTCCCAAAAATCATGCCACCATTGAGTGGTCTTAGCACGAGCTGTGGTCGCATTTGCCTCAGCATCAGCAACAATGTTTGCCAACTGAGTCTCCCATTCTTCTAGGGTCTCTGTCTGGCCATGATGCAAGTAGACTTGTAGGGAATGCTCTTGAGAAGCGGATGCACTTGTCAGCTTCCACCCGGTAAACTCAGTATCCACATAGTTCCCTGAGGTCTTGCCATCTGACACGAAGCCATCTCCCTTCATCATCCCACCGAATGTCCTATTCTTCTGGGGATTCCACATCTGATCAGCGACGTCAGACAGACCTTGCTGTTTGATACAAAAATCGATGAGCAGTGCATCTGAACGGTTCCGATGGTGCCAGCCAACAGTATCGCCTTCGAAAGCGATGGTATCTTTATATGTGGTGACTTCTTTGGGATAGCTGCTGTAGCTAAAGCACTGATGACGTTCTCTCATGCTTACGGGGCGATCCTGAGTCCGCCAAGTTTCGTAAGTTGCCGTGCACTTTACTGGCTCTTTCGCTGTGCATTCGACGTGAACAACAGGGCGTAAGGCATCCACCCAGACATCGACAGTGACATTTTGCGTGCCCTTTTTCGCCTTAATACTGACGTAACCATCTCTGAGGTTGAGCCTTTGTTCAAAGCTGTCAGCGCCATCAAAAGGGTTTGGACTCAGAGTAAC
>CALFDI010000105.1 GCA_937952875.1 uncultured Verrucomicrobiales bacterium | reverse complement strand
ACGTGCGGATTGCTGGGTTGAGGCGCCACGCAGAAATGTTAATTCTAAGAGGAATATACGAAGCCTCCAAATCAATACCCTCTAGGACAACGGGATAGAGCAGCAGAGGTAAACTCCATCCTCTGCCCTGCGCATAACCAGTGAGAAAAATCGCCCCATAGACACATTCCTTTTCTCTTCGGTAGAGCTTTTGTGCGGAGAAAAGTTCAGTCCCGTATTTAACCTGCAGATTTATTTCCGGCATTTCGCCAGACGCGAGAACCTCTCTCTCAGAAAGAAAATGACCATGACTCGCTCGCGAGCCAAACACGTTACTCACTCCAGAGTAGCCACGATCTTCTAGTAGACAGTGGCGCAGATAGCTTAGTTTTTTCTGCCTCTGTTCTAATAGCGTCATTCATTCACAAAACACATCACTTTTCCTAAAGTGAAAAGTCGAAATGCATAAAAATAGGGGCAGCCCTGAGATCGTTAAAAGAGTTTTCGTGATTGATTTAATTTTACGAGGCGAGTCTCAAATGAGTATAATAAGGAATCTCTAAGGTTATTTTCTCCATGGAAACCATTTCTAACAAAGCAAGATTACGTGTTGGCGTATATATGGTGACGTTACTATTTGCAGTGCTGGTTCTCATTGCTGCTCAATTACAACTTTTTGAAGTGAACGATAGCGTTCTGATTCTTGCTGTGCTGATTACATGGTTAATGTTGGTGATTTTAACCTGTCACAACCAGACCAAAATCATATTCAAAGACGGTATCAAAAAATCATTAGATCATTTTCGCAATGCTGCCCAAGACTTGTTCCGATGAACTCCCGTTCATTGCAGTGAAAAATGAACGACTTGAGAGTTCTTTGCCAATCTCAAGTCGCGCCTTGCCAGTTGTGATGGTGTTTGGTTTTCTCAATGAGTCATGGCGACTCCTCAAAACATCATCGCTCTGGTCTACGATTATGATCAGACTCTCAGTCCGCGTTATATGCAGGACGATGTGCTTTTTCCGAAATTCGGGATCAATCCTGCGCAATTCTGGGACAAGTGCAATAAGCTGGTAAAAGAGCAGGAGTGGGATGGGGAACTCGCTTATATGAAGTGTCTCCTCGACTATCTGGCGATGGATAGTGTCTCAAATGCGGACCTTCAGGAGCTAGGGAAGGGCTTAAACTTCTTTCCAGGTCTACCGGAAATGTTCGATCAAATCGCTCCGACGTGCCTGACTCCTGAGCATCTCGCTGTGGGTGTGAAGATAGAACACTACATTGTCTCATCTGGGCTAAAAGCTCTCATCGATGGCTGTGCAATGCGTGATAAGTTCAAAGCAGTCTTCGGCTGTGAATTCGGCGAAGATGAGCGGGGAGCGATCTCGTTCCCCAAGCGCGCCATTTCACATACGAATAAGACTCAGTTCCTCTTCCGCATCAATAAAGGCCTGCTCGAGTATGAGCAGGATGTGAACGATCACATGCCGCCAGAGTCTAGACCGATTCCGTTTCAAAATATGGTCTACGTCGGAGATGGTCCGACTGATGTTCCGTGCTTCACCGTTATGAAAAAGAACGGCGGTAACTCAATCGCCGTTTACAACCCGAACGACGAGACAGGCCGTAGTTTCCGCAAGTGTTACCAGCTCTGCACTCACGCTGACCGTGTGACTCATATCGCTCCTGCCGACTATCGTCCAGGGAGTCATCTACGCCTTGTCCTAGAGCAGATGGTGAAAGAGATCGCAGATAACATCCTTCACACTCGCCGCGAGGAAGCGGAGAAATCCCGCGTCGCCGCCCCTACTTTTTAATTTCTTTTTTCTTAAATTATTATGAGTCAGCCAGAGAGCTTTCACTTCATTGGAATCTGTGGCACTGCCATGGGATCAGTCGCCGCTGCTATGCGGCAAAAAGGCTACACCGTCACTGGATCTGACCAGAATGTCTATCCACCCATGTCGACCTTTCTCGAAGAGCAGGGGATCACTCTGACGGAAGGGTATGCGGCAGAGAATATCCCAGATTCGACAGATGTCATCGTCGTAGGAAATGCCATTAGTCGTGGGAATCCAGAGGCAGAGGCGGTGTTGAACCGTCAGTTGCTCTACTTCTCCCTCCCTGAAACGCTGAAGAACTATCTCCTTCGTGGTAAGTGTAATCTGGTCGTCAGCGGCACTCATGGGAAGACGACGACAACGTCTATGCTCGCATGGATTTTAAAAAATGCGGGCAAGGATCCAGGTTGGATGATTGGGGGAATTCCGAAAAACCTCGGGAAAGGGTGCCATTTCAATGACTCAGATCACGTTGTGTTAGAGGGCGACGAATACGATACGGCCTTCTTCGATAAGCGGTCAAAATTCCTCCACTATCTCCCGAGCATTGTCGTGATGAATAACGTCGAGTTCGATCACGCGGATATTTACGACTCGCTTGATATGATCAAGCTGACGTTTAAGAGATTGCTCAATGTCATTCCTCAGAATGGAGTCGCGTATATCAATGGTGACGATAAGAACTGTCTTGATATTTCTCAAGGTGCCCCGTGTCCCGTGGTGACAGTCGGGATCGGAGAAACCAATGAGTTGCAGATTGTGGATATTAGTTACGAAGAGTCTGGTAGCTCATTCACTTTAGATGGTGAGCGCTACACTCTTCCTATGGTGGGCGAGTTCAATGTGCGGAATGCCGCGATGGCTGTGTGTTCTGCGCGGAAAGCAGGTGTCACAGCGGATGAGTGTCGAGCTGGACTGGCGTCCTTCGAAGGGATTGCCCGTCGCCAAGAGGTGAGGGGAGAGGTAAATGGTCGTGTTGTCATCGATGACTTCGCCCATCACCCGACAGCGATCGATCTCGCGATAAAAGCGATGCGTCAGAAGTATCCTGAGCGAAAGCTCTGGGTCATTTTCGAACCTCGCTCTAACACCACGAAGCGGAATGTTTTCCAACAGCAGCTCGCTGACGCACTCGGTGGAGCGGATGCGGTCGTCATCCCCGCGATTGAAGATCCACAAAAAGTCGCCGAAGATGAACGTCTCGATGTGCAGAAGCTCATGTCCGATGTGAAAGCTGCAGGCACTGAGGCGTGGCAGTTAGATAGCGTTGAAGACATCGTCCAGCTCGTCGGAGAAAAGAGCCTAGACGGGGACGTGATCGCTGTGTTAAGCAACGGCGGATTTGAAGGGATTCATCAACGTCTCTTAGATCGATTGGCGTAAGGCGACAGAGTATGTTGTGGCTTTCTTGAAGTTCACTGTCTCGTTCTCATGAACCTGTTCTCTCACTATCGCATTTATTCACTACTGTTTCTTTTACAGACGACGGTTGTTGTTATCGGTGCTGGAGTCGTTGCGCGCGGTAGAAAGCTGATTACTGCAGATATTGATGCAGACTTCGAGTTTCATTGGACGAGTGAGTTAGCCACGTCTTATATAGGCATCATCTTTCTCATTCCTGTCGCGTGGGTCGCCATTAGCCTTGTGTTTGAAAGGAAAATGTCTGGAGGTCTGACCGTCACTTATCAGTTCATCAGTGGTCTTTTTCTCATGATTGTCTTGGTTGTTTTCATGATACTTGCTGCGACACATTTAACAGATAGCATCACTTACCAAATGCAGTAATTGACACAGGACAGGTTTCTGCACTTTACCAGAATGGATGAGACGTTTACTGACTACGTCAGATGTCTGAATACTACGTTATTTCCCGTGATGAGCACGATAAGCTCGTCCAAGCTGCTTACGAAGCCCGTGGCTATGACGCCGCAGAATCTGCCGAAGGCACAAAGCTCTGTGCAGAGGCCGCACGCCACGGTATCCGCACGCATAATGCGCTAAAGGCACTTCACCTCGACCATCTCTTCGGCTCTGCGACTGGTGGCTGTAATCCTGGTGCTGAGATCACTGTCCTTCCTGGGCGTTTCAAAGGATCCGAGGTCTGGGACGCGAATCTTAAGCTCGGCCAATCTGTGGCGTATCGCGCGATCGAGCGCTGCATCGAGCTCGCTGATGAATACGGCATCGGCCAGGTCAGTGTGGACAATGCCTTCCACTACCTCTGGGGTGGTGGCTACATGTTCGAGGCTGCACGTCGTGGCTACATCGCTTACACAAACTGCACATCCACTCTCGCAGAGGTTGTCCCATTCTGTGGAAAGACGCCGACTCTAGGGACAAATCCTCACTCATGGGGCTTCCCGACATTTGGCACTCGCGACTTCCCGATGGTGATCGACTGGGCCACATCGACTGTGGCTATGGGCCGTGTCCAGCAGCTCAAGCGCGAAGGCAAAGAGCTTCCGCCGCAGGCCGCTGTCGATAAAGATGGTAACCCAACTCAAGACCCGAACGAAGTCGCCGCACTTCTTCCATTCGGCATGCATAAAGGCTACGGCCTAAGCCTGATTAACGAGATCGTTGGCGCCTACATCGGTGGCTCACTTCCGACAATCCGTGGTAAGGCTGATCAAAAGCCTGAAGGGGAAAAGACTACATCGTCCTTCTACTTCCAGGTCATCCACCCTGATGCAATGAATGGTGGAGCCTTCGCAAAGGGCCGCGATCAAGCGTCAAACGTCGGCGCAGTGCTCGATGATATTTTCCAAGAAGGAAATGAGAAATCCATCATACCAGGCCAATTCGAAGCTGCCTTCCAGAAACGTTCTGACGAAGCTGGTGGTCTGCTCTTCACAGAGGCTGAGTTGAAAGAATTTAACGAGCTAGCCGAAGAAGTCGGCTTTCCTCAGTTCGATATTGCCAGCCTCAAGCGCGCATAATTCGAGCACTCAATCACGAATAATCTAGTAACTCAAAAAACATTTTTTTATGTCAAATTACGTAAATTCTCTCTTCTCACTCGAAGGAAAGGTCGCCGTTGTTGTCGGTGGCACAGGTGAGCTTTGTGGCACGATGGCTGTCGGTATGGCGAAAGCCGGAGCTGAAGTCGTCATTGTCGGCCGTTCCCTTGAGAAAGGTGAAGCCCGCGTCGCTGAAATCGAAGAAGCTGGCGGCAAAGCTTACTTTGTTCGTGCAGAAGCCACTGACCGCGAGTCTCTCAATGATCTTCTCAACCGCGTTATCGAGAAGTCTGGTCAGGTCGATATCCTCGTTAATGGTGCAGGTATCAATTCACCGACTCCAGCTCTCGAGATCACAGACGAAGAGTTCCACCGCATTCTGGATGTGAACCTCGTCGGCACACTGCGTGCCTGCCAGGTCTTCGCGAACTACTTCCTCAGTAAAGAGATTCCAGGATCGATCATCAATCTCGGCTCGATTTCAGGACTGAATCCTCTTTCCCGTGTCTTCTCGTATTCCGCTTCGAAAGCAGCCGTTCATAACCTGAGCCGGAACCTTGCTCGCGAGTGGGCTGATCGTGACATCCGCGTGAACACGCTCGTTCCTGGTTTCTTCCCAGCTGAACAAAACCGCGCAGTGCTAGACGAGTCTCGCGTTCTGGAGATCATGCGTCACACGCCAGCATCACGCTTTGGAAATCCTGATGAACTCATCGGCGCGACGATCCTTCTCGCATCGAATGCTGCAGGTGGATTCATCACCGGCACAGAAGTCGTTGTGGATGGCGGATTTGCCTGCATGAGCATCTAGGTTGCTCGAGTAAACGTTATTTATCTTTTAAAAGACTCGGACCAGAGATGGTTCGGGTCTTTTTTTGAGAAATAGTTCTGGATGCTTTCGGGTCGGCATTTCAGTCTCCAGCCATGCGCTACGCCGATAAACTCGCTGCCCGGATTCAGACTGTAGGATCAGGTCTTTGTGTGGGTCTAGATCCACGACCTGAACTCACCGAAGGTGGAATCGAAGCCGTTCCGGCCGTTCTCCGCCAGATCGTCGAAGATACGGCAGATTACGCCGCAGCCTTTAAGCCGAACATGGCTTACTTCGAAGCAATGGGTCTGCGAGGTATCGAGATCTTAGATGAATTCCTCGGTTGGATGCCGCGTGAGGTGCCTATCATTCTCGATGCAAAGCGCTCTGATATCGGCGAGACTCAGAAATACTACGCTCGTAGTTATTTTGAAAACTGGGATGTCGATGCCGTCACGCTGAATCCTTTCCTCGGCTACGATACGCTCGAGCCTTTTCTCGATTTCGAAGGAAAGGGGATCTACCTCCTCTCCGTCACGTCGAACCCTGGCAGCGCAGATATCGAACGCCAAATGGTCGGTGACCGCTACGTCTACGAGCTGGTTCAAGACTTCGGTCGCAAGGCCGCAGAGGAAGGTCGCAAGACTGATGTGGGCTTTGTCGTCGGCCTGACAAATGCCGCGCCAGAAGTGCTGGAGCGCACGATAGATCATCCGCTTCTCATCCCGGGCCTAGGCGCACAGGGCGGAGATGTGAAATCCCTCGCCGATAGTGGACGCACAGCACCAGATGTCGTCAACGTGTCACGAGGCATCAGCTATGCTCAGGACGAGCTCACCTACGCCCAGCGTGCGAAGAAGTGGTCAGACCTCTTGAAAGGATAAAGCAGTCTCTTTTCGAGAGAAAGCTTACTCGTCGTTCGGCTCAGCCACGCGAACACGTGTGAAAACGTGAAGTGTATCGGCACTCTGCGGGATTTCGACCGATGTGACGTTTTCTGTAGATGCATCGACTGTGGAGACAACTGTCCAGACTGCAGACTCACCGAGAGATGGGGACATTTCTACGACGTAGCGTTTTCCCGGTCTACTAGACCATTCGATGAGAGTGCTGTTTGGCCCTGAGAGTTTTTGAACCTGAGTCACCTTCAGACGACTCGTGAAGTCATTCGGATCAGTGTCTGCTAAGAATTCGGCTCGGTTATCAAATCCATCTTGGTCAAGATCTAGCGCAGAATCATTGGGTGAGTCCGGGTCGAGGCCGTTTGCCGTCTCCCAGTCATTATCAATGCCATCAAAGTCGCGATCATTTCCTACATCGATACTTTCAGATTCGACGAGTCCGGTCAGTTGATTAAACGAGAGTCGGTCGAGGCGCTGCGCCTGGCCTAGCCCGTTCGCATGTATGAGCGACCACTCCATTTCTGTGTAAACGAATTCGATCTGCTCGAGCACGTCATCACTCCCTTCACTGGCTGCGAGAGAGAGCTGCTGGAAATAGACATTGCGGAAAATGTATTCTTCGAATCTTAAGAAATCATTCCCAGTGCCACCAGTTCTGACGACCTGAAAGGTCAGAGTCGTAGGCTG
>CALFDI010000104.1 GCA_937952875.1 uncultured Verrucomicrobiales bacterium | reverse complement strand
CACGGCCTATCATGAACTGAAGGAAATTCTTGCGAGCCGTGAGCACATACCAACTGCAGCAGAAAGAAAGGAATATAGAAAGAAAAGAGGTCTATAGGCCCTCTCTGGTCGATTTCCGGAGAATTACTTTGTTGGTTTTGCGTGTTGATGATGTTGAGCAGCGGCTCGGTCAGATATTGATACGTTTAAACGATATCGCACGCTTGCCTGATCTTATTACGGACAGACTCAAAATCGTATAATTCTCAACGTTTTTGCGCTCTCTATTGAAATGAAACAGAAGATTATTTCAGTTGTAGCTGGAACCTTTTGGATCACCCAAGTTACAGTCTGGGCATGAGCTATCAGGTCTTCGCCAGAAAATACCGTCCGACTACGTTTGACGACGTTCTTGGACAGGATCATGTGATTCAGACGCTGAAAAATGCGATCACACAAAAGCGTCTCGCGCACGCCTATCTCTTTGTCGGACCGCGCGGCACTGGTAAAACATCAACAGCTCGGATTTTAGCAAAAGCGCTTAACTGCACGGGAGGACCAAGTGTCGACTTCGATCCTGAAGAAGACATCTGTCAGGAAATCGCCGAAGGTCGTTCCCTAGACGTGTTAGAGATCGATGGAGCCTCTAACAATGGTGTCGAGCAAGTTCGCGCTTTACGGGAAAATGTCCAATTTGCCCCTGCGCGCGGACAATTTAAGATCTACTACATCGATGAGGTTCATATGCTCACCACGCAGGCATTTAATGCGCTGCTCAAGACCTTAGAAGAGCCACCTGCGCACGTGAAATTCATCTTCGCGACGACTGAGGCTCATAAGATCTTACCCACGATCATCTCCCGCTGCCAGCGCTTCGACTTACGGCCGATCGATACTGAAACGATCGCCAAACACCTCATACACATCGCTGAGGAAGAAAAGGTCAGCCTCGATGAAGCTGCCGCCTGGGCCATTGCAAAGGGAGCAGACGGAGGTATGCGCGATGCTCAGTCTATGATGGATCAGCTCGTCGCCTTTTGTGGAGAAAAGATCACGGAAGAAAACGTCCTAGACATCTTTGGTTTCACCTCACGAGAGACAGTTGCCGGCCTGTCTCAGCACCTCCTTTCTGGTAATACAGCAGGGGCTCTGGGCATCATTCATCAGCAGGCAGACTCAGGAAAAGATCTCTCTCAGTTACTCGCCGAACTCATCACCTGTGTGCGCGCTCTTTTAGTCGCTCAGGTCGATCCAAATGCCGGAAACGAGGGCATACCAGAAGCTCTCTGGTCTCCTCTTCTTGCAGCTGCTACTGCGATGCCGACAGACCGCCTACTCGCGCTCATGGATATACTGGCAGAGGCTGACGGCCGTATGAAGTGGTCATCTAACAAGCGACTCCACTTCGAACTCGCAGCGATCAAGGCTGTGCAAACTCTCGGAGAAGTCCGCCTCAGCGATGTGATTAAGACCCTCTCTGCGAGCGAACTGCCTGACGGGCCGATCACAGTGCCAGTAGCACATAACTCGCAACCTGAGCCGACCACGACTCCAATCGTAACTCAAGAAGAAGAGCCTGCTCCAGCCCCCATCGCAGAAGCTCCTCCAGTAGAAGCGGAAGCACCGACACTAGCCCCAGAAGTGCAAGAAACTCCTGCTGAACCGGAGCCAGAAATCGTCACGCCTGAGCCTGTAGCTATTGAAACAGCGCCTGAACCAGAGCCCGTTCAAGAAGAAGCTCCTAAAATAAACCGCTCCGCTCCACTCGCTGATCGATTTGATTCGCTATTAGCAGCCGCTCCAGACGCTGACCCAGAGCCCGAGCCAGCTGCTCCAGAGCCAGCAAAGGAAGAGAAAGTGCCAGCTGAAAAGGCTGAGAACGCGGCAGCGGCGGCGGAAAAAGCCTTTTACAACGACCCTCTAATCAAGGCTGCCCTTGAGACATTCGAAGGGACTCTGCAAAGCTAAGCCAATACTACTCGAACCCGAGGCAGACTATTAGAGTCTACTTTCTTCCAGTAGATATTTCTAACTAAAGACACCACCGTTAAAGGTTTTACAGCATTCGTAGCAAGCTGAACGGCGTTTGAGCTTCCTCACCCGCTCGAATGATTGCTGACACGATGGGCAGGTATAGCGGAAGTGCTTTTTCATCTTACGAGATGGAAGAGCGAGCCTATGCGTGGCTGGCTCTCCAGGAATCCCAAGTTGAGTGCAGAATAGCTGCCACTCCGCGCCATGCGCCTGACGACGTGGTCCATAGCGAGCGTAGACGAGAATGTGTGCCAATTCATGGCGGAGAGTTCTCTCCACTTCATCTTCAGAAATATCGTTTAAACGGGGGTTGAGTTCTATCCGAGCATCTGGCCAGAACGCACGCCCAGCCGCACTGCGCATACGCCGATTCCAGCGAACTTTTAGAGTTTTTACTAGCTGTGCACGCTCAGGAAAAAGCATGAGCAAATTCAAGGCGCGCTGAGTCAGCTCCTCATCAGACATCATCCCAGGACCTCCATGAGATCATTGTCCGTTAGGCCACTCATCACTGGCTGGCTTTCGTCGAAGGCATTATCTAAGACGAGCTGCTTCTTTTCCTGCAGCTTTAGAATCTTCTCCTCTACTGTTCCTTTCGTAATGAGCTTATAGACAGTCACCGGGCGTGTCTGACCTATTCTGTGAGCACGGTCGGTCGCTTGAGCTTCCACAGCCGGATTCCACCACGGATCGCAGTGAATCACAGTATCTGCCTCCGTCAGAGTGAGTCCGTAGCCACCCGCTTTAAGACTGATGAGGAAGACGCTTGGTCCATCTGTGCGTTGAAATCTAGAAACCTCTGCCCCTCTATCACGTGTGCTACCAGTGAGGAGACAATACTCGACACCTTGCTGCTTTAACTCTTCTGAGATGAGATCTAACATCGAAGTGAATTGGCTAAAAACAAGAACCTTGTGTCCACCACTCAGGGACTCGTTTAACAGCTCCTTAAGGTGCTCCATTTTCCCAGAATGAGCTAACTTATCCATTCCTAACAGGCGAGGATCTGTCGCCGCCTGACGCAGACGCAACAGCAGTGTCAGCACCTGCATCCGTGCTTGTCCGCCATTTTGCTCGAATTCTTCTAAGACCTGCTGGCCATCCTTTAGCAGCGAGTGATAGACGTCTGACTGAGCCTCAGTCATTCCACATTCCCGGACAGTCACTATCTTCGACGGAAGGTCCTTCGCGACGTCTGTCTTTAATCGACGAAGCATGAAAGGCGCTAGACGAGCCCTAAGACGAGCCATGGTCGTCCGATCAGCCAAGCCCTTAGAGACAGGCTTTTCATACCGCTCTACGAAGTCCTTCCGACTCCCTAAGTATTTCGGCATGAGGAATCGAAAAATCGACCACACGTCACCCACTCCGTTCTCGATCGGCGTGCCTGTGAGAGCGACCTTTACACCTCCACTGAGTGCATAGAGTGCCTTAGCAGA
>CALFDI010000103.1 GCA_937952875.1 uncultured Verrucomicrobiales bacterium | reverse complement strand
TCACCGACTTCAAGAAGGTGGCCGCTGGGAATCGTGATACGATTCTCGCCTTCACGAGGTGAGCTACCAAGGGCAAATTCGAAAAAGTTACTGAGACCATCATCGTCTGGGTCATTGTTTGGTCCAGAGATGGAGGCCTCTGAGCTTGAAAAGTTCGCGGCTTGCCATTCTGCGTAAGTCAGGGATCTAAAGGCTCCATTAGGGCTACCATGGATAGCTCTGGAGCTGCGCCAGTTTGCGCCTTGGTCATGATTTGGATTACTTTCGTGGTCGATGAGTTGAAGGGAGTAGCCATCTCCATCCGCAGCTCTTGGCCAAGGGGATCGATCATCATAAGTGAAGTCACGGATGACAAAGTCGCTCGCAGTAATGAGAGCGATGCGCTCGCCACCGTTGTTAAGATTTCCATCATACTCTGCGAGAATATGATCAGGATTCGTGCTCGGGTAGCGGGCGAGAAAGGCTTCGCGATTTTCCACGAGAAGGCGAGATTCACCAGCTGGAATGGAGAAACGAGTAGTGTCAGCGAAATCGAAACGAATTCCTTCGACAAAGCGAACACCGTCGAGATGGATGAGACCATTGGAAATGTTTGTCAGTTCGATAAACTCGAAGTCTGTTCTCGAATAGATATTTCCCGGATCTTCCGCTGCACTGGCCCTCGCAGGGCGATAGCTGAACTCGCTGATGACGAGGTTTGTCTCATCTGCAGGAGCGCCCATGGTAAAGCGGACCTCATTGATCGCAGACCAATTGTTTCCGACTTTCAGTCTGGCGTTGATCTGAGTGTTTCCACTGATGGCGATGTTTGAGAGTTGGTTATCGACTGTAGTGATGCTGCTAGCGGTAGGATTAATGGCTCCGCCGGGCATACGAGGATCACTACCATCCATCGTGTAGTAGAGTGTGCCGCTGTCTGCATCGATGGCGGGAGTCGTGCCGGGGGAGATGGCGCCTCCATTGGGGAAGAATTCGGGAGCTTCCACAGGATACCAGCCTCGATCTCGGAGCTGATCTAGTAGCACCGCGGTGCGACCAGGCCAGAAAACATCGCGGACATAATCCCATTCAGCGGTCCACTCTTGGTCACGATCCCACGGTGGATTCGGGAGGTCAGCTTCCGGGCGTGGTTGCCAACGCGCCGTTTCCGGGACGATGGCATCGAAGATTTCGTTCATACGAAAATCGTGTGAGGCCTGCACATTTCCCGGGGCAAGAAGGCCGTCATGGAAGCAGTGCTTGTAGACCCGGTCAGTGAAGTAAACGAGGAAGTCTGGATCGCTGATGAGGTCTTGGAAGACGCCGTCAGGAGCGTCACGGTCCAGATTATTTGCAGCGGTGTCATAGATCATGACATCACGGTCCCAGTTAAAGAAACGCCAGCCTCCCTGGCCGGGGACTTTAGGGCCGGCGGCCATCCAGTTTTGCCGTGGTTTCCAATCCCAGTCATTTCCACAGTAGTAATTCAGGAGCTGGACATCAGCGAGGGACTCCCAGTTAATCCAGTCTTGCGACTGTAGTCCTCCGTTAGCTGCGGCGGTTCTGACTTGGCTCCAAGCGGACTGCCAGTCGTCTCCATTTCCATGATCGCTGCCGGATTTGGCTGAATTTGTGAAGTGATAGTCCTCACTGTCTCCGCCAAAGTATTCCGCCATGAAGTGGTGCATAGGGCGTTCATGGAGATGATAGAGGCCGTGGTAGCGCCCATTCAGGTAGCAGTGGACGTAGCGACCATGTAGAGAGGGGAGACCCATGAGCATTTCGACATCACTAATCCAGCGGTTCCGCGCATATTGTGCATCACCGTGACGCAGGGAGATGAGTGGGAATTGTGGCTCAGCCATCCAGAAGAAGCTATCGTGTGAGCCACTACGCAGCTGCAGGACATCGAATTCTTCGCTCGCACCCGAGGTGTATGGGTGATTTTCAAAAACCGGATAGCGGAGCTTTGAGGCCCCATATCGACCCCGGAAAAAACAGCGGAAATTATTCTTGGGTGATTCGACGCTATCTCCACCTACAATCTTAATGCCACAGTTGATTTGAAAGCCTGGCTCGCTGCCATCCTGACTCAGAAGTTCGAGGGAGGTTTCTTCTTCGACTGCACTAATCCCAGAAGGCTTTGTAATAGAGACGATAGGTAAGGCGAGAAGTCCCTGCTCCATGAGTGGGCCGTAGCGTGGGTCACTCGTGATTTCACTACGGAAGAGGGATTGGTTCAGCACTTCATTAATCCACACGTAAGTATGCGTCTCCACTGGAGAGAGCGCGGCAGCGGGGCTGAGGGCTATAGCTCGGATTCGGCGAGTGCCACGAGTTTGTAAATTGTTGTCAGGAGTGACAGAAATGGGGCCAGAATAGATGATTCCGGTGCTCGCTGTGGGTGTCTCGCCGTTCAAGGTGTAGCGAATGAGAGAGTCAGGAATTGACGCAGTGAGAGTGAGATCGAAGTCTGAGTCGTAGAGCCCCCGAGTCTGGGAAAAGGTCACCGTATTCACAACGGCAGCAGAGGTAGCTCCATTGGCTGCTCCGGGAGTGGCCGCTTGGAGGAAGCCAAGTTCTGTGCCGCTGGCATTTCGACCATAAGAGACATCAGGGAAACTTTCCGGATATTCGATCTCGTCCGCGATAGTCACCCCATCAGGGCGGACGAGTGCGAGGTAGCCGCCAGTGACAGAGAGGCGGAAGTTTGTATGCAGTTCAGGACCTGTTGTGCGATTTTTCTCTGAGGCGAAGATGACTTGGAAAGCATCTCCAGAGAGCACGGTCGCAGGGAATTGCCACTTCGTGAGATTATCAACATCATCAGTAAGATACCACCCTG
>CALFDI010000102.1 GCA_937952875.1 uncultured Verrucomicrobiales bacterium | reverse complement strand
TGGGTGCCTGGAGTTTCGTTCTCAAAACTTGTGGCTGCAATGGTAGCGGCTTCTAATCCTGTGATTGATCCAAGTAGAAGCAATGAGCTGATGATTTTCATGATGTTAACAAGGTTAAGGTCCAATTTCGTAAGTTGGACGTAGCCTTTTCACAACAGAATCAATGCCACATTTTCGTCAAAGTTGGGATGTGGTCAGTCTACTTAGTTTTCGAGCGAGGCGAACGTGCTTCGCATGATCTCGAGCCCCTGATCGATTTCTTCATCAGTCACATTCAGAGCAGGCAACCAGCGAACGACGTCTGGGCCAGCTGGCACTGTGAGAAGGCCTTTTTCCATGAGTTTTAAGACCAAGTGCAAAGCTGGTGTCTGACCTTCCGGCACTGTGATCGCATCGCTCTTGAGCTGCCAGCCAAGCATGAGGCCGTGACCACGCAGCTCTTTAAGAGTAGAGAATTTCCAGTCAGCTATGGCTGCTCTGATCCTCTCTTCCTGTCGGATAGCATTGGCCGGGAGATCTTTTTCTAAAATCTCACTTAGCACTGCAGTGGCTGCTGCACAGGCGAGTGGATTTCCTCCGTATGTTGACCCGTGTGATCCGGGACCCATAACTGTGAAGAGTGGCGTGGTATTATCATCGATAAATCGATCTGCCACCCAGAAGCCGCCAATAGGGAAGCCGCCACCCATCGTCTTAGCCCAAGAAATGCCATCGGGCTCTAAGTCTGGAGCGAACTTCTTCCAGGCCATCATGTCTCCAAGGCGTCCGAAACCTGACTGCACTTCATCGAAAAGAATGAGTAAGTCGTGCTTTTCTTTGAGTTCGTGAATGGTTTTGAGAAAGTCTTGAGTCACAGATGTGATTCCGCCTTCTCCTTGGAGAGGTTCTAACAGAATGGCGACCGTATGCTCACCGACCGCTGCCTTGAGTGCTGCAGAGTCGTTAAATGGAGTGTGAATGAATCCAGGGAGAAGTGGTTCGAATCCTTCTTTAATCTTCCTTTGACCTGTCGCAGCAATTCCGCCGAGCGTTCTACCGTGAAAGGATTTGTTAAAGCTAATGACTTCATAGCGAGCTTCCCCATTTGCATTGACGCGAACATTTCCAAAGCGGCGGGCGAGCTTAATAAGTCCATCATTCGCCTCAGCTCCACTGTTAGAGAAAAACATCTTCCCGGGCAGCTTTACACAACGCTCAGTAATTAGCTTGGCTAATTCTGCCTGTTGCGGAATTTGATAAAGATTCGAGCAATGGATCAGTTGTTGAGCCTGATCAGTGATCGCTTGAACGAGCCGTGGATGACAATGCCCGAGAGAGCAGACAGCGATCCCTGTGCAAAAGTCTAAATACTTTTTCCCCGTATCATCCCACAGATAAGACCCTTCACCTTTGACGGGAATCATGGGGAAGCGGCCATACGTGCGCAGCACGTAACGGGAGAATGTTTCGTCAATGTTCATAATATTGCATTTTCTAACCGGATCGGAATAATTAATCAATTCTACCAATTCTCTAAGACATCGCATTACTGCGAAGACTCCGAATCCTGTTAATTACGTAATTCTGTCCAAAAAAAGTTTTTATCCAGTCGTCCGTAATCCGCTCGAGATCGCATTAATACTGAGCAGTAGTTTAGGGAACATTTCTTCAGCCTCATCTTCTTTTCCTGCTGCCTTCAGAGAACGCCATTCTTTGATGAAGTCGATCTGTTGCAGATGGAGGACTCGCAATGGTTCTTCACGAATGCCGAGAGTCTTACTCATGCGAGGGCGGCGCGATGACATTGGGCTTTGGAAAAGTTCGTCGATCATAGCCTCCGTGCGCTTGAACTCGCCAATGATGAGATCCATGAAGCGCTCGCGAAGTTCAGTGTCTTCTACGAGTTCTCCGTATTTCCGAATCAGGTCGAGATTCGCAGATGCTAAGTTCGTCTCCACATTTGTCAGGACGTAGCGGACGAAGATGGAGTTCTTCACATTATCCTGTAAGGTTTTGAATGCCTCAGGTTGTTCATTTTTTAGCGTCTCAAGCGCTGAGCCTACACCATACCATCCGGGGAGGTAGTAGCGCGCTTGTGTCCAGGAGAAGACCCACGGAATCGCACGGAGATCATCGATACTGAAGTCTTTCTTGCCTTGGCGGCGAGCTGGGCGAGAGCCGATGCGCGCATTTTCTAATACATCGATTGGTGTCGCCTGGCGGTAGAATGGAATGAACCCGTCTGTGCGAAGGAAGGCTTGGTAGGCCTGCTGACTCTTCTCAGAGAGGAATGGCATGATCTCAAGGCATGGATCTACTGTTTCCTTGGTAAATCTGTGTTTGGCAGTGAAATAGGCGGCTCCGGCAATGAGGAGTTCTAGGTTATAGGTCGCATTCGCTAAGTTCGCGTATTTTTGAGCAATCGTTTCGCCTTGCTCAGTCATACGGAAGCTACCGGAAAGAGATCCATGCGGCAGTGCTGCCATGAACCAATGAGTCGGGCCTGCCCCTCGGGAGATCGTGCCACCTCTGCCGTGGAAGAAGCGCAGAGGAATGTCCTTTTTCACAGAGAGCTGGCCAAGAGCTGTCTGAGCGCGGTGGAGCGCCCATCCTGCTGAGAGTATACCGCAATCTTTGTTCGAGTCTGAGTAGCCTAACATCACTTGCTGGCTGACTTTTTTTCCACTGCGTTCAGCACGGAGAGGCAGAGAGCGCTGTGTGACTGGGTGATCAAGGAAGCCTTCTAACAGACCTGGTGAGCGATCAAGGTCATCCATCGTTTCAAAGAGAGGGACGACTTCGAACGGGCAGGCTAGTCCATCCGGCGTGATAGTCATAAGCCCAGCCTCGCGGCAGAGAACGTAGACAGCTAGTAGGTCGGAAACCTTCCGAGTCATAGACACGATCAGAGAGCCGAGTCCGCTATAGCCGTGACGTTTCACATGATTAAGCAGCACACGGTAGCAGCCAAGAACGCCATCAGCTTCATCGCCGACAGATGCAGAGTCATGCAGGAATGGGCGGGCAGACATCAATTCCTCTGAGAGGAAGTCTATGCGGCGTTGCTCATCCCAGTCAGCGAAGTTTTCCGCATCCGGAATGCCCGCTGCAGCCATGAGCTGGCTCAGTGCACGGTCATGGTAGTCCGAATTCTGGCGGATATCGATCTTAGCCAGATGGAAGCCGAACATGTCGAGGCGTTGGCTCACGGGGCGGACGTGCTGCTCGACGATGAGTTGGCATCCAACGTCGAGTAACGATGACTCTAGTAAATCGATGTCAGTTTTAAGTTCGCTCGGGCAGGCGTAACTTGGGCGCCCTTCGATGCCATCATAGATCTTACCACGGATGAGGTAGACGAATTGACGCCACGGTTCGTCTTCATTCTGTTGGAGGATCTTTTCGACCCACTCGCGGTCAGAGATCTCAGAGCTTAGAGACTCGATTCGCTCAAGCAAGTCTGCCCCAGGCGTCTGCTGGTGGCGTGACAATGTGAGATGGAAGGCCGCTTTTTTGAGTTCTTTTCTGAGTAAGATAAAGGCGTGGTGGCGCAGCTCATTCAGCGTGCTGGCTGTGACATCAGGCGTCACCAGCGGATGGCCATCACGGTCTCCGCCGATCCATGTGGAAAAGCTGAGACGTGGGATATTTCCAGCCGCGCGGAGCTTTTCGACTGAGAAGCCAGCATCACGCCATGCCTCTGTAAAATATGTATCTAAACGGTCTGTCGCCAGTGGATAGACTTCGCGGAGATAGTAGAGGGCATTGCGCAGCTCCTGCTTAATGTTTGGCCGGCGTAAGTGGATTTCTCCTGTGCGCCAGAGTGTTTCGAGCGCGGTTGAGATCTTTTGGTGGATGCGACGACGCTCACGGTCTGTAAACTTTGGATTCTCGTTTTGTAGCATCTGCTCGTATATCGCACGATGCCGTTCGCGCACGGTCGCGCGTTTTGCCTCAGTGGGGTGAGCTGTGAGGACGGGCTCGATGTGCACATCTTCGAGGACTTCTAAAATTTGGTCCTCAGTGAGATCGAGATCTTTCATCTCCTTCAGCGCGTGGCTCCAGAGTCCGCGGATAGATTCAGCACCAATTTCTTTTTCGCGTTCGCGCCGAATGGCTGCTGCAGCACGTTCTTCCACCATGTTAAGTAGCTGGAACGAGATGGAGTATAGCTCCTGAATGCCTTCTGGCGGAATCTGATCGAGCGTTTCACCATGCCACGGAATAAAGGGAATGAGATCCGTCTCTCCCATATCTCGTAAGGCATCAGCCAGAGAGTCAGAAAGGAAGGACAGGGTATTATCTATCAGCTCAAAGCCCTCGAGCCTGAGTCTTTCGCGTGTGTTAGTGGAGCTCACGTCAGAGATTTAGCAGGACACGGGCCGTGTAAAAGAGGAAATGGGGAGTTTTCTATTCAAGTATCGTTTTTTTCTCATTTCAGACAGACGGAATGTGGGGTTGAGTGAAGCGTCTCAAAGGCGTAAAATCAAAGTATGCACCGCATTTTCCTCCTGCTGATCGTGACTCTGACTGCATCGGCTAACGCTGAAGTCTTCAACCATCTTTCTGGAGTGGGCACGGATCAGAAGATGGATGCGCTTCGGTTCAGTCTGACACAGCGATGGAATCCTGGTTATCTGAGGGATGCACGTCTCAGTCCAAAATATCTACCAGTTGACTGGGAGAGCCGAGTTGCTGTGCCTCATCCACCAGCGAATTCATCAGATCGCACGCAGGCAGAGCTGGATTATCTAGAGGCGTTGACTCCGCAGAGAAGTGGGAAATTAAGTGAAATTCAGGCTGAGGTCTTAGTGAAAATGTTTAAATTGGGCAGCTACACCTATGGCTCACTGACGACAAATGCAGACTACCCTGTGACGAGGCAATTGATCTTAGCGGCATATCGTGAGTGTGGGATCGCGACGTTTTACATGAAGAAGAAATTCGATCGGATCCGGCCCTCGGTTCTCAGAAAAGATCTGACGAACGCGGTGCAAGTCCCATCTCATCCTGCCTACCCCAGTGGACATGCGACAGGGGCTTATATGATCGCCTTTCTCCTTCAGGAGCTAGAGCCAGCCTTATCGTCTGCATATTTAAAAGATGCCGAGCGAATAGCTAAAAACCGTGAGATAGCAGGCCTTCATTACCCGAGTGACACAGAAGCTGGGCGTCTCTTAGCGAGGCAATTGACGGATCTTCTGCTCGCGAATCCTGACTTTAAGCAGCTATTGCGGAAGGCGCAAAGTGAGTGGCGTTAGTCATGAGAGAAAAAAGAGTTGTCCATCCCGAAAGGCGTGGCGCTTAATATGATACATGTTCAGAGCCTTTATCATCACGTGTCTTGGATTTGGTCTATCGACGGCCGCTTGGGCGAACCCGACTAAGACGCTTCTCCTTTCTCCAGATCACTTAAAGGCCGCATGGCAAAACTATGCACTTCAGAGAACTGCAGCGGGCACGCCCATGCATGTCGTGTCTCTCTCAGAAGTGGCCGCTCGCTATAAAGGGAGAGATATTCAGGAGAAAATGCGCGTCTGTATCCGAAAACATATCGATCAGGTCGATGTCACAGCAGTGATACTGGGTGGAGATAGTTCACCAGATGGGGGACTCATTCCTGATCGCGATACTTATCATAAAAATATGTGGGGGAATGATACGGATATTCCCTCAGATCTCTACTATATCAGTCCTGGGAGTTGGGATGCGGATGGAGACGGCGTCTATGGTGAGTGGGCTGATGATAAGGAGGAGATCTCTTACCCCGATGGCAGTATTTCCATAGGGCGTATCCCTGTCCGTAGCATCGAGGATGTGCAGTCTTATGGGAACAAAGTCACAGCCTATCTCGCCAGTATCTCGATAGGGCAAGCTGTGGGTGAACTTACATTTACCTGTGCAGTCCAAAGCGCCTATCCGAAGGTGTATCGGTCTGCGACGGAGTTCATTCCCTCTGTCTGGAAGGATGGAAAGGTGAATATTTTTTTCAACGATATGACCTCATGGGATAATGGTAAGGGTGAGGGGAGTTTTGATCTGTCTCCTAAAAATTTCGTAGGAAAGATTAACGAAGGTCTGACAAATAAATGGCATATCCACGGCCATGGATTGACTGATCAATGGGTGTTGGAAAAGGACGCTGAGTTTTCCATACCTTTCGTGAAGGCTTTGAAAAACATAGATAACCTTCCCGTGATTACTACGGTGTCTTGCTTTACTGGCAACTTCGATGATGAGGAGGATCCATGCATATCAGAGGCTATGCTACGTTCGCCCATCGGAGGTGCGATTGCTATAGTAGCACCTTCTAGGGAAGGGAAGCCGCACTTTCATGATCCTGAAAAGGAATTCCCTCTCATGGTGAAGGAAGGAAAGCTCGACGGCACGACACAGACGATGACATCGTTCTGGATGGCAGGACTAGGAGAGGGGCGCCTCATCGGGCATGCACTCTCTGCTGCCAAGGCCTCACTCGCCGATGATGCGAAACGCTCCGCGACTTATCATCAGGGGCTGTGTGAGCTGAATCTGTTAGGTGATCCGACTCTTCCTGTGCGCTAGAAGATCTGGTTATCCCCTATCATCGAGATACTTCCATTTGCCTTTGAATTTTTTAAAGCGTGAGTGTTCGTGCATTTCATGGCGCTCCGGGCCGATGAAATATTCAGCAATGAAGGCGACTTTCCCGGTCTTATCTTTTGTGCCGCCTTTGGACGTGTTCACGATTGTGAGGAAGCTCCAATTGGCTTCGTAAATGTCGGATTCTAATTGTTGCTTGAGATCTTTGTCCCGGGTCTCAGGATGATGAGTGTCTACGAGGTAATCGATGAGTCGGAAGAAATACGCAGAATAGCGTGAACGCATCAAGGTCTCGGCCGTTGGCGCATTACTGCGACCGTAGTGATAAGGCATGCAGCAGTCTTCGTAGCTCTTCTTGCTCTTGCACGGACAGAGAGA
>CALFDI010000101.1 GCA_937952875.1 uncultured Verrucomicrobiales bacterium | reverse complement strand
AAAAGACGCCCTACTTTTCTGATTGGTATTAAACCAAGAACAAAAAAGCCCCGTTGGATGAACCAACGAGGCTTTTGAAATGTGATGCGAGGGGCAGGATGCTCCTGCTCCGTATTAGTCTTCGGATGGGCTCCACTCCTCGGACGCAGCTGCGGCGAGGTCGAAGGCCTGCTCGAGTCCGACGAGGTCGCCGGATGGCTTGAGCGTTTCGAATGACTGAGACTCCTTCTGAAGCTGATCTTCTGTGTAAGAAACAGCCTTGATGGAAAGACCGATGCGGCGCTCGACTTTGTCGACCTTGATGACGCGTGCTTCCACGTCGTCGCCGACCTTGATGACATCCTTGACCTTCTCAACGTGCTCTTCGCTGAGCTGAGAGATGTGGATGAGACCATCGATGTCGTCTTCGAGGTTAACGAAGGCTCCGGAGGATGCGATCTTAGCGACCTGACCCTTAACGAGGTCACCCACCTTGAACTTATCATCGATAGCTGACCATGGATCGTTATCAAGCTGCTTGATACCGAGGGAGACACGCTGGTTCTCCTTGTCGATCGCAAGAACTGTGGCTTCGACTTCGTCGCCCTTCTTGATGATCTCGGATGGGTGGTTGATCTTGCGTGTCCATGAGAGATCGGACACGTGAATCATACCGTCGATACCCTCTTCGAGACCTACGAATGCACCGTAAGCTGTAAGGTTGCGGACTTCGCCCTTGATTGTCTTGCCGATTGGGTAACGAGCTTCGATCTCGTCCCATGGGTTGACTTCGAGTTGGCGAACACCGAGGGAGATCTTCTGCTCTTCGATGCTGATGCCGAGGACAACTGCTTCGATTTCTTGATCGAGCTCGAGAACGTCTGATGGACGTGTGATACGCTTGACCCAGCTAAGCTCGGAAACGTGAACGAGACCTTCGACGCCTTTTTCAATCTCGATAAAGGCACCGTATGGAAGAAGCTTAGTGACGCGACCTTTAACAGTCGTGCCCATCTGGTAGCGAGCTTCGATGTCTGCCCATGGGTTATCAGTCATCTGCTTCATGCCGAGGGAGACGCGCTCCTTCTCACGGTCGACATCGAGGATCTGAACGTCGACGTTCTGACCGATGTGAACCATCTCAGATGGGTGATTGATACGACCCCAGCTCATGTCTGTGATGTGGAGGAGACCGTCCATGCCGGAGAGGTCTACGAATGCACCAAAGTCAGTGATGTTCTTAACTGCGCCAGTGACCATGTCACCGATCTTAACAGTCTGGAGGAATTCTTGGCGCTGCTCTGCACGCTCAGCCTCGATGACTTCACGGCGGGAGAGGACGATGTTCTTACGCTCGTCGTTGACCTTGACGATCTTGAACTCGTAGACATTGCCAACGTATTCGTTGAGATCCTTCGGTGGGATGATATCCACCTGTGATCCAGGGAGGAAAGCTTCGACGCCAACGTTGACCATAAGGCCACCTTTGACTGCGCCCTTGACCTTGCCGCGAACGAGACCACCAGCTTCGAAAACGCCGACGATTTTGTCCCAGTTCTGCTTGTGGGCTGCTTTTTCTTTAGAAAGGACGACCATGCCTTCGTCATTCTCGAGCTTCTCGAGGAGGACTTCGACTTCATCGCCTACTTCAATTTCATCATCTTCAAATTCAGCGGCAGGAACTGCGCCTTCTGATTTGTAGCCGATGTCGACCAAGACTACTTGTGGTCGGATTTCGAGGATTGTTCCGTTAACGATAGTGCCCTCACGATAGTCGCGAAAGGTGGAATCAATCAGAGCGCTAAGCTCATCGTTCACTGGTTCTGCATCTGCAGTAAAACTCATGTGTATGTAGGTTAAGGTTAAGTAAGTTATGGATAAAACCGCTCATCACTTGATCAACGATTGCTTCGGTAAATAGACAGCTCTGAAGCACCAACACCATCTAAGTCTCTTAGCCCGAGGGCCTCGAAAGGAGCCGCAAACTAGTGTTCAGCCCCCGATAAGCAAGGGAAAAGTCGTCTTTTTTCTCAACGAAAACACCACTCATTCCTCTACTCATCCACTCCACGGCGCAGGGACGGCACCATGGCTAGCCACGTGGAACCAAAGGCGGCAATCGCTGCAGCAGAGCCGAGTGAGGCAACCCAGCCACTCATCTCTTCAGGATGGATGAAGCTATCGACCAATATGGCCAGTGCAGCACTGTAAACAACTAACATCGCTACACCGAAAACCACCCTTCCCTTCTTCGATGTATTATTAAAGAAGAGCGAAGCTGGAATACCCGCGGCGACTAATGCAGCTCCACAGAAAGCGACTGGAATGTGCCCAATGGCTAAACCTCCAATGATGAGGCAGACGCCTAGGATGAATCCGCCTCCGACAAAGACGCCTTCTTTCTTTTCCTCTGTCGTGAGTGAAAGGCGAGCGAGCGGATCCTTTAATAAGAGAAAACTCCCAATTCCTGAAGCAAGGTAACTCCCAAATACGAGGAAGAGATACACAACGACCAAAAGACCTGCAGCGATGGGATTGATCTGTTCGAGCACTGATCGGCCGACCTTGAACCCTAGGTAAAGTCCGATAAAAATGAAGATCTGCTGTTTTTCCGAATATTTCTGAAGGAAAAAGACCCACTTCAGGTAAAGGCGGTAAAACAATGAACGCGATTTATAGGCCTCGCGTAATCCGTAGCGCGCATACTCGAATTCTGGGTCTAGCCGCAGTGCTTCTGCGAAGTGAGTTTCTGCTTCTTGGCGCCGGCCATTTTGCAGAGCAGCCCAGCCAGCGTTGGCATGTGTCATGGGGTCTTCAGGCTCTCGAGAAAGCCTACGCTTCACCTCGAGTTCTGACTCTTCCACCTTACCCTGAGCTCTTAAATATACGGCTAATAGATTATGCGCGTAGTCATCATCTGGATCGATCTCTAAGGCATGGCGCACGGCATTTTCCGCCTCTCGCCACCTCTGCAGACCGCCGAGAGCAGAGGCCTTCGCTGTCCAGGCGAGTGTGAACTCTGGCTCTAACCGAATCGCTTCATCAGCAGGGCGAATGGCTTCAGCGTCCTTATCTAGTTTACTTAGGATTAATGATTTTACTGCGTGATGTAGGGCCATCTCTGGCTCTAGACCGACGGCCGTATTGATAGACTCCAGCGCTAATTTCCGCTGCCCTTCCATCTCCATTCGCGTCAGGGCCAGTTCGAGATGCGCCTCAGCATCTTCTGGCTCAGCAGTGAGATACTCGATGAGCATCGCCTGAGATTCCTCATATCTACGAAGATCTCGTAGATGGATAGCGCGTGAGATAGGATTCATTTTTTCTTAATACCAAGATGCTCTAACACCTCATCGTAGAAGCCACTTTGATTCGCGTAGAGCGCATAGTTCTTCGCACTTTCGAACCACTTGAGCGTGCTGGGCTTCACCTGCTTCGCGGTCTTGACTAACATCTTACCAGTCACAGGCACGACTGCGCCTTTCTTCATCGCCTCTGCGAGAGTGGATTCCACGGCCTGATCGAAGACAGCCTTGATATCGGCTCCGCTGAAGCCATCTGTTTTCTTAGCTAAGGCCACCTCATCGAGTCCGGTGACAGGCTTCTCTCGGGCATGAATTTTTGAAATCTCCATCCGCGCAGGAGCATCTGGCGGCGGGACAAAGAGCAGACGATCGAAGCGCCCAGGACGGAGAAAGGCCGAATCGAGATGCCAAGGAGCATTCGTCGCGCCTAAAATTAAGACGCCTTCATTCTCACCATTGACGCCATCCATCTCAGCGAGCAATTGATTAATAAGCCCCTTACCAGCCGATTGGCGCATGTCCTTTCGATCCGCTGCCAGTGCATCCACTTCGTCAAAGAATAAAACCGTCGGCGCATACTTCCGTGCTAACTCAAAGATCTGATGCAGCTTCTGCTCACTCTGGCCGATATACATATCGAGCACCTGATGCAGTCCTACGGACAAAAAGTTCGCCTTGATCTCCCCGGCCGTCGCCTTGGCGAGTAGAGTCTTTCCACAGCCCGGCGGCCCATACATGAGCACGCCACCACCTGCTTTCTTCCCGTAAGCCGCGAATAACTCCGGCTTTTGGATCGGGTAAATAATCTTCATCCGGATATTCTCCTTCACTTGGTCCATCCCGCCGACGTCATCGAAGGACATCTCGCCTGATTTCGAAAAGTCGATTCCTAGCTCACGCGCTAGCACTGCATCCACGCCTTCGGTCTCGTCTTCATCATCATCGAATGCATTCTCTGCTTCTTCGAAATAGTGACCGTCTGCCGTCATCTTTAGTCTCTTTTCACCTCCGGAGGATTTCTTTCCACCCGCCTTCAGTATGCGCTCCATGAGATCATCATCTCGCAAGGTGCCATCTAACTTCACCGCCTCGTCATAGAGCCTGCGTGCCTCTCCACCATCCCCTTCTTTTAAAGCCAACTTCGCCCATAACATCCATGCAGCTGCAGCTTTCGGGCTTCTCGCGGTGAGCGCCTCTAGACGGAGAATCGCCTCAGACGTCCGCCCATCGAGATCGAGTAAACGCGCCACACCAACCGCCGCGTCTATGTGATCTGATTCCAACTCTAGGACCCGATCATAATGCTCTCTCGCCTCAGCGAGTTCGAACTCCTCTTCACAGGCCTGGGCGACCAAAAGGAGAAGCGGAATATTATCCGGAGATCCCTGTAATGCTGCGCGTAGTGCTGAAATGTCCACGCCCTCATCGCATAGACTTAGATACGCCTCGTAAATTCTAAAATGAGGCATTTCGTATGACTGCTGCCTCTGATAAGATACATGCTCAGTTACTATGAAGCACATTATACTCTCTTTACTACTCGC
>CALFDI010000100.1 GCA_937952875.1 uncultured Verrucomicrobiales bacterium | reverse complement strand
TTTTTTTAGAGCCAACGGAATGGCTCTTTGCAATGGATACACTTCGGGCTCCGGGTCTTAGTCAATAATTTCAAAGCAAAGCCAGGTCGTAATTTCCGCTTATGCTTCTGCGATCCACCCAATGTCTGAAAAACGGGCGTGCGGCAAAGCGGACAAATCACTTGGCTATTATTCACAATAAGAACGAACCCTAAAACAGCGGCCATGGCTAAACATCCTCCGCCAGCCATGAGAATAGGTATTTGCTTCAGATAGCCCCCAACAGCCATAAGAATGATGAAGAGGAAGAAGAACACGCGAACGAACAAAAAGCTAAATGCTGTTAACCAATACTTTCCCACGTTAATTGTTCGCCTTCTCTTCCCTGACATTGTCTGACTCATACAAACTCCTAGAGACCACTCCAGTTCATTTTTTGTCACATTACATTCTTTCTAAAAAAGGAACGTGACCTCAGCGTATCCTTCGCTAAAACGACGCCGTCTTCTACGGAAGACCCACTCATCTATGTCTGGCAAGCTAACTTATAAAGAAGCAGGCGTCGATACACGGGAGGCTGCGGCTCTCGTCGGCGATATCGGAGCCCTCGTGAAGCGCACACAAGGCGCTCGCAAGCTTCACGGAGCCTTCGGTCTATTTGCCGCATGCTACGACTTAAGCGCTTATGACAATCCAGTGATCATGACTGGATGTGACGGAGTCGGCACAAAGCTCGAACTTCTTCTAGAACACGATCAGCTTGAAATCGCCGGTAAAGACCTCGTCGCGATGTCCGTCAATGACATCATCACGACTGGTGGTGATCCGCTTCTCTTTCTCGATTACATCGGTATCTCTAAGCTCGATAAGCCAAAGATCACTCGCCTTATCGCGGGAATGGTCGAGTATCTTGAAAGCTGTAACTGCATCCTCGCAGGCGGCGAGACTGCTGAGATGCCGGGCATCGTGCCAGATGACGTTATTGAACTCTCTGGCTTCTGCATTGGCGCAGCGGAAAAGGCTGACCTCATCGATCCAACAACGATCGAAGTCGGCGATGTCGTCATTGGCTATGCATCAGATGGCATTCACGCGAATGGCTGGTCGCTAGCTCGTCGCATCATCGCAGCGAATCCTGATGAATTCTCAGAGCAAGAGATCATCGGTCTACTCGCCCCGACACGGCTCTACAACGACGTCGTTCAAGACCTCAAAAAGTCTGGCGTGACTCCACGTGCTATGGCTCACATCACTGGCGGAGGCCTTCCGGAAAATATCGAGCGTATCTTCACGGACTGTGGCGCTGATCTAGAAATCCCCGCCATCACAGATCCGGCACTCCTCAAGCTCCTCGCTCATACAGACGAGGAAGATCGCTTCCACACCTTTAATATGGGCATCGGCTGGGCGATTATCGTAAAAGCTGAAGATGTAGACACAGCACTCACCGCTGGACCTGGCGGAGTCGTTATCGGTAACATCGTCCCTGAAAAAGGCGTGCGCGTAAAAGTCAAAGAGGCGTGATTTAACTATCTCACTCCAGTAGCTTCCCAGATCTGACCTCTCTGACTCTAGATTCATTCTACTCAGCTCAACTCGCCCCTTCTCCCCCATGAGCGATAAAATTACCCACGAATGCGGCATCGCCGTTGTCCGTCTACGCAAACCCCTCGCCTACTATCAGGACCGTTACGGCACATCTCTTTGGGGCTTTAATAAGCTTTTCTTACTGATGGAAAAGCAGCGCAACCGTGGTCAGGACGGCATCGGGATCGGGTCATGCAAGCTCAACATGCCAATCGGGGATCCATACATCTTCCGTAAACGCTCAGCAGATAAGGACTGCCTCGCCAAAGTCTTTAACGGTCAAGTCAAGTCCTTCAATAAGCGCGTCCGCAAAAGGATCATCGACTCTGATGACCCTGAGGACGTTAAGAAAAAATTCGAATTCGGAGGAGAAATTCTCATGGGGCATTTACGCTACGGCACCTCAGGAGAATTCGATGAAGGCTCATGCCACCCCTACCTCAGACGGAGTAACTGGCCAACGCGGACCCTCATGGTCATGGGTAACTTCAACATGACAAACACGGGCACGCTGAACCGCACACTTATCGAGCGTGGTCAGCACCCGGTTTTCGGCACAGACACGCAAACAGTGCTCGAGGAGATTGGCTTCCATCTCGATGAAGAGCATACCGACCGCTATCGTGAATACCGGGAACGTGGAGAAGAGGGACACGAAAATGCAGAGCATATCGCACGCGCCCTCGACGTAGAAAAAATTCTTCGTGAAGCTGGCAAGCACTGGGACGGCGGCTACGCCATCTGTGGCGCGGTCGGAAATGGTGACCTCTTCGTCGTGCGTGATCCACACGGCATACGCCCCTGCTACATCTACATCGATGATGAAGTCGTGGCAGTCTCATCAGAGCGTGTCCCGCTCATGACCGTCTTTGAAGCAGATCAAAAAGACGTCAATGCCCTACCTGCAGGCGGCTTACTAACAGTCAAAGCGAATGGGGACATCAAAGAGTCTACATTTAGCGAAGCTCTCTCGCCTGCCCCATGTAGCTTCGAGCGGATTTACTTCTCGCGCGGGAATGATGCAGACGTTTATCAAGAGCGTAAGGCTATGGGTGCAGCGCTTACCCCACAGCTCATCAAAGCAGTCGACAATGACCTCGACAATGCCGTCTTCACCTTCATCCCGAACACTGCAGAAGTCGGATTCTTCGGGATGATGGAAGGTCTGCGGAACCATCGCCGCACAGAGGTCAAACAGGAAATACTAGAACTTTCGGAAAAAGGTGAACTCACAGAGGACAAGCTCGACTCCCTCGTTATGAATAACTGGCCGCAGGGCGAAAAGTTAGCTCATAAAGACGTCAAGTTACGCACCTTCATCTCACAGGAAAAAGGGCGAGCCACACTCGCATCACACGTCTACGACATCACATACGGGCTCGTAGAAGATAAGGAGACGACTCTCGTCGCCATGGATGACTCGATCGTTCGTGGCACGACGCTTAAGCAGAGCATTCTCAAGATTCTCGCACGCACGAATCCCAAAAAGATCGTCATAGCATCGACTGCTCCGCAGATTCGCTACCCTGACTGCTACGGCATCGACATGAGCGAAATGGGGAAATTTATCGCCTTTCAAGCAACGGTTAATCTCATTCGTCGCGATGGCAAAGCCTCCCTCCTCGATGACGTTCGCACCGCTTGCGAAGCTGAACTGAAAAAGCCAGCTGACCAACGTCAAAACGTCGTCCAAGCGATCTACGCCGACTACACGGACGAAGAGATATCGACTGAGATTTCCAGAATGGTCTACCCTGAAGAGTCCGACTGGGACGGAGAAGTCGAAGTGATTTTCCAGACAGTGGATAATCTCCAAGCCAGTATTCCTGGACCATCAGGCGACTGGTATTTCACTGGAAACTACCCGACACCTGGAGGCACGAGCACCGCTATAGCAGCCTATATCACCTGGCACTCAGGTGGTAATGGCCGCGCCTACAGCCTACTATAAACGCCGGCGAGCCAAGAGCCCAATAGCTCCTAGACTGATATAAGCAGTATCGAACTGGGCTCAGGAACTGTGAAGTGATCTTCGAAGCTATCAGACACGATAATATTATCTACTAAGATCCTGTCATCAGAAGTGAGGTTCACAGTGCGAAAGCCTATCGTATCTACTGCTGACACACCAGTAGTCGTTCCCGCTGGGAGGCTGGATACCCCATCAGGTGTGAGCTCATCTCCCAAATTCGGGTTCAACCAAAATTCGAGATTATTGTAGATAGCGGACCCGCCCGTTTTTGAGACTTTTGCGAGCAGCCTATACGTTGTGCTTCCGACAGCTAGCTGTTCATCCCCATAGACCTCTCGGTTTCCCTCTGAACGGCCCATAAAGTCTCTGTCACCAGGTCCTTCATTCGCCTTAATCCCCACAGAAGGAGCACCCACGAAGAGAGGGTTTTGAATGTAAAGAGCAGCGAAAAGGTTATCCGATATCGTTCCCGCAGGCATTTGCACCTGAAAGCTCACATAAAAGGTATCAGTGAGAGTAACGCCGAGTTCACGACCCACTGCAGACGACTGATTGCCGCTTAACTCCAAGGCCTTTGATCCTCCTAGGATAGGATCTGCGTCACTGGGAGTGCTTGTCAGTGAATTCGCAGGAGTGACGACCTCCGTCACACTCGTCGCAGCGACCCATGATGATGCAAAACCAGTCCCTCCAGAGCCACCATTCAATTCACCCAAGCCATAAGACTCAAAGTCATCTGAAGCGATGATGGCTGCCTGCAATGAAATCGACGCAACCATACAAAAAGCTATGTTAAAGTATGTGCAAACGCTCTTCACAGCTTCATCTTAGAAAATATCTCTTCTATAATCAATCTTTCAGATGAGAAAAGCCTTCTCCCAAAAGAGCAATCTATCGACTCAAAGGCGTTAAAACTCACCATTCGATACATTTATGTTATTTAATGTGAATAACTTTAGTTCCAACTCGCACAGGTGCACCACACATCAGGCTTGCCCCGAATCACACTCTCAGCTACCCGACTGGGCGCCGGACTAACCTCTCTACCGGTTTACTTTTTCTCAATCATGGCTATCAAGCGTGCTCTTCTTTCCGTCTCGGATAAATCCGGGCTCATCGAATTCGCTACATCGTTGCATAACGACTACGGCATCGAACTCCTCTCCACTGGCGGCACCGCCAAGGCTCTTCGCGAAGCAGGTCTTCCCGTCATAGACGTATCTGAATTCACCGGAGCTCCAGAGCTCTTCGACGGTCGCGTAAAGACCCTTCACCCTAAGGTTCACGGAGGACTCCTCCAAGTTCGCGATGATTCCGTGCATCAGCAGCAGGCGAAGGAGAACGACATTCCTCAGATCGATCTCGTCTGCGTGAATCTGTATCCTTTTGAAGAAACCATCGCTAAGGACGACGTCACCCTCGAAGAAGCTATCGAGAATATTGATATCGGCGGACCGTCCATGCTCCGCTCTGCGGCGAAGAACTACAAATTCGTCACAGTCGTCTCTGACTCGAAGGACTACGATCGCATTCTATCAGAAATGAAAGAGCACGATGGTGACACGACCCTCAAGTTCCGCGAAACACTTGCGATCAAAGTCTTTACACGCACCACAGAATACGACGGAGCTATCTCGAATTACCTGAGTGGCGCCGCTGAAGGCACGCGCTCCCGACTCTCTATTACCCTCCCCTTCGAACGCGAACTCCGCTATGGAGATAATCCTCACCAGTTCGCCACACTTTACGGCAACTTCGGCGAGTGCTTTACGCAGCTCCAGGGGAAAGAACTCTCCTACACGAACATTCTCGATATCGAGGCAGCTGGAGACATCATTCTCGATTACTCACGCCCAACAGTCGCTATCCTTAAGCACACAAACCCATGCGGCGTAGGCCAGCATGATGATGATCTCCGTGAAGCGTGGAATAAAGCCTTCGCGACAGATACGCAGGCACCATTCGGTGGAGTCATCGTGATGAATCGCCCAATGACTGAGCCTCTCGCTCGTGTGATTAGCCAGATCTTCACAGACGTCATCATCGCTCCAGACTTCGAACCTGAAGCGCGCGCCATTTTACAGAAGAAGAAAAATCTGCGTCTCATCAAGATGAATGATGCCTACCTTACGGCGAAAAAAGATCACGTGATCAAGTCTGCCCCAGGAGGAATCATGGTCATGGGAAGAGATCACACACCACTCGGTCTCGATGAAATGGAGAGCAAAGTCGTGACCAAGCGTCCGCCGACAGAGGAAGAAATGCGCGCAATGCGCTTTGCCTGGAGAGTCGTGAAAAACGTCAAATCAAACGCCATCGTCTATGCACTCGCAGATCGGACTCTCGGCATCGGTGCTGGTCAGATGAGCCGTGTCGACTCCAGCCGCATCGCCGTCTGGAAGGCTAATGAAGCTGGCCTCTCTCTCAAAGGGAGCGTAATCGCATCAGATGCAATGTTCCCCTTCGCAGACGGCTTAGACGCCGCTATTGAAGCTGGCGCTACTGCCTGCATTCAGCCTGGAGGCAGCATCCGTGACGAGGAAGTCATCGCTGCCGCAGACGAAGCCAATCTGGCTATGGTCTTCACTGGTCACCGCCACTTCCGCCATTAAACTGAGTATTTCCCCCCTAAAAAACCGTAGTTCTTCATTGAGCTACGGTTTTTTTTTGATCGATAGAGAAAGAAAATAATTTCTTCAGAAGGCTAAATGGTTTAAGTGAACATCAGCATATCGCTAACCTGTTAGATTCATTATGAAAACCTTCTCCATTGTTATACTGTCTTTACCCTTACTGCTTAACTCATGCGCTCCGCTTAATGGGCCGGCTTTAGCTCCGCGCGCTGATGTTGAAAGCATTGAGCGACAGGCACCCGTCACAAATAAGCCTGATGTCGGCGAAGGTGCTGCTGGCCGAAATGCTGCACGCTATATCAACGGAAATCCATATGGATATGGTTACGGTTATGGCAGATCAGGATATCGCTACTAATTCACATTTTTCCACTTCACTACTATCTCTATCCCAAAAACATCATGAAATATCTTAGAACTATTATTTCGTCTGCTTCACTTCTTGCCCTCGCAAGCTGTGCCTCTATGCAGAATGCATCCGTCGCAGATTATAATGGAGACGGCCTAGTCTCTGATGCTGAGTATAAGCAGTATCAAAAACAAAAGAACGTCGAAGATCGTAACGTATACACTGAGAGCAACAAGCGCCGGAATGCCGTTAGAACAGTGACAGATACACGCGACGCCCTCTGGGGAGCACGCAGCATTCGGAATACACTCCGCGGCTGGTAGTCTCGCACTTTTTTCGAAACTTATCTAACCTCCTTGGTCATTTGGCCAACGGAGGTTTTTTGTTTTTCGAAATTCTGCTCCATCAGAAAACAAAAAACGCGATCCAGAATGATCTGGATCGCGTTTTAAAAATACTAATCGAACAGTTGATTACTCAGCTGCATCAGCGACCACCTCGTCAACGGCGACCTCTTCAGCTTCTTCTTCGCGATCAACGAACTCGATGAAAGCCATCGGAGCTGCGTCTGATGTGCGGAGGCCGAGCTTTGTGATACGGCAGTAGCCGCCTGCACGGTCAGCAGCTGCAGGAGCTACTGTCTCGAAGAGAGTCTTAACTGACTCCTTCTGACGAAGGAATGCGATTGCCTGACGGCGGGCGTGGAGGTCTCCACGCTTACCAAGTGTCACCATCTTCTCTGCAACGGGGCGGAGAGCCTTGGCCTTAGCGAGCGTAGTGCGGATGCGACCGTGCTCGATAAGTGAACAAGTGAGGTTAGCTAGGAGTGCGCGGCGCTGTGAGGCTACACGCTGGAGTTTCGCAGTTTTGCGTCTGTGTCTCATGGGAAATGATTTCTAATTGAAGGTGAAAAAGGAGGTGAATTAATCGTCGAGGTTTTGTGCGATCAGATCGGCAAGACCGACAGGAGCTTCCTCTTCCACACCGAGGCGTGGTGCTGGCGCTGCGGAGATAGGTCCGGAGAGCAGGCTAGGATCAAAGCTCATGCCAAGGCCTAGTCCAAGCTCGACAAGCTTGTCCTTGATCTCGTTGAGTGATTTCTTACCGAAGTTACGATACTTGAGCATCTCAGCTTCGGACTTCATGGCCAGCTGACCAACTGAAGTGATATTTGCATTGTTCAGGCAGTTCGCAGCACGAACAGAAAGTTCGATCTCGTTGACTGACATGTTGAGAAGCTTCTTAAGAGCGGCATTTTCTTCGCTCTGTTCAGCAGGTGCCTCTTCGAAGTCGACAGCGTTATCATCGTATCCGACGAAGACGTCGAGGTGGTGACGAAGGATCGCAGATGCCTGGAGAACAGCTTCGTGTGGCTCGATGCCACCGTCAGTCCATACATCGAGAATGACTTTATCGTAGTCAGTCATTTGACCAACACGTGTCGCCTCTACGCCATATTTAACGCGGATGACTGGGGAGAAAATGGAATCAATGGCGATAACACCAATTGGAGCATCTTTTGCCTTATTCTCGTCGCCTGTGTTAAATCCACGGCCGACTTGAATCTGGAATTCCGCTTCGAACTTAGTCTTACGGTCGAGTGTGCAGATGATTTGATCCTTATTGACGATTTCATACATGTTATCGTCCTGGATGTCACCAGCAGTGATAACACCTTCTTTTTCGACCTTGAGAGTAAGAACACGTGGCTCTTTGCCATGGTGCTTAAACTTTACCTTCTTGAGGTTAAGAACGATGTCTGTGACATCTTCTACAACACCTGGAAGAGATGAGAACTCGTGCTGAACACCTGAGATACGAACAGATGTGATCGCTGCACCTTCGAGTGAGGAAAGGAGAACGCGGCGGAGTGAGTTTCCAATAGTGTGACCGAAGCCACGCTCGAAAGGCTCAGCTGCAAACTGCGCGTAAGTCTCTGTCGCTGTGTCCTCGTCTTTAACGAGGCGGTTTGGAACTTCAAAACGGCCTAGGCGAATAGCCTCTGGACGAGTGTCTTCAACAGCATCTGCTGTCTGTGTTTCTTCTGACATAATTATAATACTTTTTTCATTAGCCGGGTTACCCTCGATGCGGGAGAGAGCCTCTTAACTGCACACTCACAGGTGAGTGCTTGTGTATAAGAGGTTATGAGGACCTACGGCAGTGATGTGATCTCGCGCGGGCGGAACTAAACTTAGAGAAACTTTCGATGCAATGCTTTTTTTTGTGTCCTTTTCTTATGAACGTCCCTCTTAAGCGACAAGGAGGTGACAGTATTGGTCTTCGTCTTCTGAAAAGTCGTCTCATTTTTCCTACTTTTCTTAGAATAAAACTGAATCTGCCCCCTCTCAATTAACTAACAATTACTCAAAATAAGTAACCTTGCTTCTCCAACTCATAAATATATGAAATCAAAAAAGAACTTAACACGTTTTACATACGAAACCACTGCATTCCAAGGATGGAGACTATGTATCAGCCGTGGCGGCACTACGTTTACAAAATACTTTTCTGATAAAGCCTACGATGGTCCGAAAAAAACACTTAAAACGGCTGATGAAACTTTGGAAAAACTCAAAGAGTTATTAGACGGAGCGAGACGGATCAATGGTAAGCTTACTAAGACCACAATTGCGAAAGCTCAGAAATTCTTAAAATCCGTTTAAGTTTTCTCAGTCACATTTCAATGTGGCCTATTGACAGAGTGTGTGTGGCGCTGAGTGTTATCCACACATGTCACATCACTCTGTCGCCATTCACTGGTATCGCCGAGATCTCAGAATTTCGGATAACACAGCTCTCGCAGCAGCCGCAAAGCATGCTGATAGCGTGATACCCGTTTATGTGGTCAGCCAATGGGAAGGTGACCACCTCTGGACAGGGGCTAAGAGGCAATCCTTTCTTTGTGGTTGCCTAAGCTCTTTGGCCAAAAATATCGAAACCATTGGCGGGCGACTCATCATTCGCTCTGGCGACGCTGTCGAAGAGCTGATTGCACTCATAAAAGAAACGGGTGCGACAGCCCTTCACACGAACCGTGATCCTGATCCCTTTGGCACAAAAACGGAAGCGGCCTTAGAATCGGCGTGTCAAGATCTAGGCGTGAGCTTTCACGCTCACGAAGACATCGCCATGCACGATCGAGATGGCATTCTCAACGGCGATGATACTCCGTATCGCGTCTACACCCCCTATTCAAAAAGGTGGCTTGCTGCTGATAAGCCAAAACGCGTCTCCAAACCCAAGAAACTCAAGACACCTTCTGCTGTAAAATCTGAGAACCTTCCCTCTTTAGAAACCTGGAACCTAAATGGCTCAGACTTTGAAATACTCGGAGCCGGCGAAAGAGCTGCACGCAAACGCTTAGAAAAAGCACTCTCTGACACAATCGCGACCTACGATGACACTCGCGATATTCCATCTGTCTTAGGAACCTCTCGTCTATCCCAAGATCTCAGATTCGGAACGATTTCAATTAGGACCGTCTACACAGCGGCATTAAAACGGCAAGCGCAGTGCTCCCCAGCAGCTTCGGAACAGATCCAAAAGTATATTAAAGAGCTCGCCTGGCGGGACTTCTACATGCAGATCCTATGGCATTATCCAGAGGTCTTAGAGGAGGAATTCAATCCATCCTGGAGGGGACTTCCTTGGGATGAACCTGGAGAGCAATTCGATGCATGGAAGGAAGGGCGCACTGGATTTCCAATCATCGATGCGGGTATCCGAGAAATGCTACACACAGGATTCATGCATAACCGCGTGCGAATGATTGTGGCCATGTTTCTGACGAAAGATTTGCACATCGACTGGAGGTTGGGCGAATCCTTCTTCATGCAGCACCTCGTAGACGGTGAGATCGCCTCTAACAATGGCGGCTGGCAATGGAGTGCAGGCACCGGAGCAGATGCAGCGCCATATTTCCGCATACAAAATCCATGGACCCAGAGTAAACGCTACGATCCAAAGGGTGAGTATATCAAACGCTGGGTGCCTGAGCTCAAAGACATTCCTGCAAAGCAACTCTTTGAGCCGCCCTCCGGAAAAAAGTCTCTCGCCGCCGACTATCCTCCACCAATCGTCGATCACTCCACTGAGCGAGACCGCACACTCGCAATCTTTAAGGCACACAAAGAAAAGTCTCCACGCTGATAGCACATCTAGCGACAGCCTATTACAGAAGTTACGACTCCCGCTTGCACTTAGATAACATGACGTCTTTCATAGGCACATGCTCGTTCTTCTCTCCCCTGCCAAATCTCTCGACTATAGCTCCCCTCTCCTTAGCCAAAGGGCGACTCAGCCACGGCTGGCGAGCGACTCCGCTGAATTAATCCGCGAACTGAAGGCTCTAAGCGAACGGGACATCGCAGCTCTGATGTCGATTAGTGAAAAGCTCGCCGCTCTGAACCATGAGCGCTTTCAGACCTACGAGACAGATTTTACAAAAGAAAACAGTCGACCTGCTATCCTCGCATTCACTGGAGATGTGTATCAGGGCATGACGCTTTCGGAGTGGTCTGCAGCGGACTTTTCGACTGCGCAGAAGCGCATGAGAATTCTTAGCGGGCTCTATGGAGTTCTGCGTCCGCTCGATCTGATGCAACCGTATCGACTCGAAATGGGAACGAAATTTTCCAATACACGTGGGAAAAACCTCTACGAATTCTGGGGCGACATCATCACTGATTTACTCAATAAA
>CALFDI010000099.1 GCA_937952875.1 uncultured Verrucomicrobiales bacterium | reverse complement strand
CAGCTCTTCTTCAGAAATTTTGCAAACACGCTCTTTCTCTATGGAGTGCTCGAGAAGGGCCAACAAATTGGGGGCTTTCCCGTCTCCTCCCTTATATCCCTCTAAGTCTGACAAATCCTGCGGCCGAAACGTGATAGCCGTCAAAAAAATCAACAACCCCATAATTGCGAGAATTATGATCTGAAACGCCGTCTTACCAAGACTGCTATTTTCGGCTACTGAGGAAGATTTACTATTCATCACTGAAGGATATGCACCCTTAAGCCTCCGAGATCAAAGCTCAAATGCACTGATTACTCGGAAATCCCGTCGGAACTCATACTTGCAAAAGCCATTTCACATTCCTAGCGTGCCGCCATGTCGAGCAGCTATGGTCAAAACCTTAAGATCTCAACCTTTGGCGAATCCCACGGAGGTGGAGTCGGCGTCATCATCGATGGATGCCCGCCTAAGCTGCCGCTGACAGAAGCCGATATCCAAAAAGAACTCGACCGCCGCCGCCCAGGTCAGAGCGACATCGTCACTCCGCGGAAGGAGGCTGACGAATGCGAGATCTTGAGCGGAGTCTTTCAAGGCATGACGACGGGCACGCCCATCTGTGTCGTCGTCAGGAATAAAGATGCCCGCCCGTCTGCTTACAACGAGATGGCTTTGAAATACCGGCCTTCTCATGCTGACTACACCTACGATTCAAAATACGGATTCCGTAACTACGAAGGAGGTGGGCGTTCGTCGGCTCGCGAAACGATAGGACGAGTTGCCGCCGCAGTCGTTGCCAGAAAGGCTATAGAATCTCTCGTCTCTGGAGTCGAAGTCATTGCCTGGGTGAAGTCGATCAAGCATCTCAATGCAGAGGTGAACCCGAACACTGTGACCGCAGAGCAGGTCGAGTCCAATATCGTCCGCACTGGTGACGCTGAGATGGTTCAGCCAATGATAGACTTCATAAAAGAAACACGAGGCGATGGAAACTCTGTCGGCGGAGTGGTCGAGTGTGTCGTCCGTGGCTGCCCTACAGGCCTTGGTGAGCCAGTCTTTGATAAGCTCGATGCCGATCTTGCAAAAGCAATGATCAGCCTGCCAGCGACTAAAGGCTTCGAGATCGGTTCAGGCTTTGCGGGGACGCAGCTAACAGGCCGCGAGCATAACGATCACTTCTACATGGAGGGTGATAAAGTCCGGACTAAGACGAACAATTCAGGCGGAGTGCAGGGCGGCATGTCCAATGGTGAGCCCATCATCTTCCGCGTCGCCTTTAAGCCCACAGCGACTATCATGACTGCTCAGCCGACTGTCTCTACAGATAAGGAAGATACAGAACTCACAGGCAAAGGGCGCCATGACGCCTGTGTGCTCCCCCGCGCTGTGCCTATGGTGGAAGCTATGGTCTGGATTGTCCTAGCAGATCATTTGCTCAGGCAGCGTGCTCAAAATGGACTTTAGTCCGCCAGCGAGTCCTTTCCATGCTTTACACCTACAGCCGTTCAGCGTGAGATGTGCTGACAATGAACGGAGTAGGAAAATGGATCTCAGGAGTGAGTCTAGCGGCAGTCCTGGCCGCACCCGCACAAGATACCAGCGGACTCTTTGACCCTGATGACTTCATTCTTCCGGTCGCTCCAGAGATGCCCGAGAGCGTGGACATCCTCGCGACGAATCCCAGCTTCGATCCAGACACTGGCATTGTCGACTATGACGGCGCTTTTTCGCTTAAAGCTGATAATGGAGTAGGCCTCAAAGGCAATTCCGCTAGCTATAATAGTAAGACCAAAGCCTTTACCATCAAAGGAAATGTCAGGCTCACCACTCAAGAAGGAGCAAAGGTAGAAGCCCAGCGCGTCGATTACGATGCAACTACTGGTCTGGCTAAACTCAATGGAGCAGTCAGCATTACTCAACCAGCGAGAGACGGCAGCTATGGCATTCAGCTCTTTTCGAATCGTGCGACGCTCAACACACAGGAAAAAACAGTCCGTCTCACTGGTGATGTTAGCATCTATTCTGGCTCAACCTTACATAAAGGTGACAGCGCATTTTACGACTACTCTAGTCGAAAGTTTAAAACAAAGAACTTAAGATCAGGGCTCGACCCGATCTTTCTCGAGGCAGGTGCCTTCGAGTCAGAAACAATTGACGGCAGACAAGTCTACGTCGGAGAAAACGCGGGCCTTACAACACATGACCGCAAAGATCCGAACTTCTGGATACGCTCTAACAAAACAACCGTATTTCCTGGCGAGAAGGTTATTTTTAAAAACCTGAAGGTCTACGCCGGCGAGACTCCAGTCTTCTGGCTACCTTACCTCTCACAGCCTCTCGATAAAGATCTCGGCTATCTTTTTATACCAGGGGCACGGTCTAATTGGGGAGCCTTCTTACTTAATCGCTACGGCATCATGCTAGGCGGAGAGCGGGATGCCGTCACCGGCGAAAACAAAGACGCCTGGTTACTCGCACAGTTCCACTTCGACATCTTAAGCCGAAGAGGCATCGGACTCGGCGTCGATCTACGAGATACCCGTAGAGAAGATAACGAAAACCTAACAGGATTCTCATACTACTACCTCAATGATAGCGACCCTTCTCAGAGACGTGCAGGCGAACGCAGAAGAAATGTCAATGAGGACAGGTATAAGATACAACTCCGAGATAAGATCCGCGTCGCTCAAATGCTTGGGAGCAGCCGAGACATCTCTGTCGATGCCTTTGCTAATGTCACCATACTGAGCGATGAGTTTTATCTCGAAGACTTCGAACCTCGGACCTTCCGCACTGATCCTGAGCCTGACAATGTGATTGGAATATCTGCTCAGAACCAGTCATCACAACTCAGTCTTCACGCCCGTATTCAGCCGAATGATTTTTATCAAACAGCGACACGCCTACCTGAGATAACCTTTGATCAGGTCCGGAGACCTATCTTTGAAAAGAGATTCGGCGGCGGATGGCTGCATGAAGGGCATACATCACTCGGCATTTTCGAAGAAGACCTCACAGGAGTTCGAGATGGACGCCTAAGAGAAGAAAGAGAAAGCCTCTTACTCTCTCGACCAGGAAGCCCACGCATCGGAGAAATCGATAGCCTCCTGAATGCTCGAGGATTTACTCGTTTTCACACCTATCAAGAACTCTCTCGTCCTTTTAAGATAGGTAAACATCTCAACATCGTGCCAAGAGCAGGCATTGGCTACACAGCCTACACATCCGTCGATGGGCCTGCTAGTAGTTCAGATCGCACGCACCTCTACGCTGGAGTCGAAGCATCACTGAAGTTTTCCAAAAGGTATGCGAATGTCTCGAATGAAAAACTTGGGCTTGATGGCCTTCTCCACATCATTCAGCCCTATGCAAATGCCTCTTGGCTACGCAGCGACTCTCTCTCCCCTCTTTTCGGTGGAGTCGATACGCTCACTCCGTCCACCCGACCTCGTCTCCGTTCGCCTGGTCGCTTTTCTGCAATTGATGACCTCGAAGACTGGGGCGTCTTCCGCCTAGGAATACGAAACCGTCTACTGACCAGCCGTGATGGAGGATCTCATAATTGGTTATCGCTAGACACTTACATCGACACATTTAGCCAAGACCCTGAATTCGGCAGAAATATCTCCAACCTCTACAATGACCTCAACTGGGATCCTGTCCCATGGATGAGACTGTCCCTTGAAACACAGTTCCCTATCGTAAAGGAAGAAAGCGGCTTCAGTGAAATCTCCACGAGCGCGACGTTCATGCCTGCACGCTCTACTGAATTCACAGTAGCCCATAGATTCCTAAAAGATAACCCCATCCAAGAAGACTCTAACTTAATCGACCTTCGAGTCTACCACCGCCTCAGCTCTCTCTGGGGTATCGAAGTTCGCCAACGCTGGGAACTCGAAGATGGAGCACTCGAAATCCAACGCTACAATCTCCAACGCGACTTCCAAAGCTGGATCATCTCTGCAGGCCTTGTCATCAGGGACAACCGCACTGTTGACGAATACGGCTTCCTGCTCTCGTTCATCTTAAAAGATTTCCCATCTGTAGAACTTCCTCTTTCAATCGATACCGATCAATAATCCCCCTTTTCTCATGACAGCCCTAGAATCTCTCAATTGGCGCTACGCCACTAAGCAATTTGATCCAACGAAAAAGCTCTCTTCTGAAGATTGGCAGACACTAGAACAATCTCTCGTGCTCACTCCTTCTTCCTTTGGCTTACAGCCGTGGAAGTTCATCATCGTGACTAACCAAGACACAAAGGAAGCTCTTCGTCCTCACTCTTGGGGACAAAGCCAAATTACGGATAGCTCACATCTTGTCGTCTTCACCTCTCTCAAGGAAGTGACAGAAGACAATGTCGATCCCTGGATCGCCACTATGGCCGAAGCTCAGGGAAAGACACCTCAAGATCTCGAAGGATATAAAGACGTTGTCATGGGATTCATCGGGAATATGTCAACAGAAGAATGCCAAGCCTGGACCCAGCGCCAAGCATACATCGCGCTCGGACAGTTCATGCTGACTGCTGCCACTATGAATATTGATACATGTCCTCTGGAAGGTATCGCCCCTGAATTCTACGACCAAATTCTCGACCTCTCAGATACTCCATTTTCCACCTGTGTCGCTTGCGCTGTAGGCTATCGATCCGCTGATGACAAATATGCAACATCTCCTAAAACTCGATTTACTAGCGACCAGGTCATTCAACATATCTCATAGGAAACATATCATTGTTCTGCCTCTCAGCCATGGCAGAAGAAGCACCAAAGAGCCGCTTAGATGAATCGGTTACACCTCGCTATTCTTATATCTACGGTAGCTCTAATAGCGATCCTCATACTGGGAGCTATTTGTTGGATTTTTGATATCTCTATGGCTCCTGTAGGAGCAATTGGTGCAGTTACCGGAACAGCGATTGCTAGATTGTATCTATCCCGCCCAAAAAACTAAAATGTGATGATTAAACCGTATTGACGGTCACCTCTTTACTGTTGGCATGGCGAGTTCTTTGATGACTTCTGTTAATTCAGGGACATCTGGATTGGAATTCCCCTGAAAAAGTGGACAGGCTTTTGAGCGATTTGTTTGAGGTTAGTTAAGGTGGGGCTGAGTGGATTTAAAGAAATTTTCGATAAATTCATCTGGTGATTGATTTCCAAGTGAACTGTGAATTTTACGATTGT
>CALFDI010000098.1 GCA_937952875.1 uncultured Verrucomicrobiales bacterium | reverse complement strand
AAACCGTTGTTACTAAATGATTAGTTATTCTGCAATCTCGCTCACTTTAAAGACCCATGCATGGTCTGCAGGGAGATCTTGAGGATTGATGTATGGGATTTCGATAGAAATATCGTCACCAACTTGTTCATACTTCAGTGCTCCGATCTCTGTGCCGAGGAAGGTGATTTCAGCTCCTTCTGCAGCTGTGACATCTTTGAGTGTGAGACTCAGTCCAGGATAGACGGGGCAGATCGCGTAGAGAGCTTTGTCTTTTTTGGTAAACCAGATTTCCTTCGCGGCCTTTCCTTCATCAGGATTTACGGTGAGCTTGATCACATCATACTTCACACGGTGATTCCCGTGTTTCATGTCTTTCTGCTCACCTTCAGTCCACTGGCATGACTTCTTCCATGTCTTCGTGCCGTAAATAGCTTCACCATTCACATCGAGCCATTTACCGATCTCAGCGAGGCGCTCTTCCATGAGTGGCGGGATACGTCCATCAGCAGTTGGGCCGATATCGAGAAGGAAATTCCCGCCACGGCTGACGATATCGCAGAGCATGTAGACGAGTGATTGTGTGGAATTGTAGTCGGAGAAGCGCTCCGTTTTTGAATAACCGAATGAATGCGCCATTCCACGGTTCTCTTCCCACGGATTTTCAGCGTTTGGCAGACCAGCTCCATACTCAGTCGTGTAATATCCACCGTGCTTGTGGCGTGTGCCCTTGCCCCAGCGATCATTAATGACGACTTCGTCTTTATTCGGAGCATTATTAAAGAGCCATGAGAGTAATTCTGGAGATTCCCAGAATGTGTCTGGATAATCCCACTCACCATCGACGAAGATCGTTGCTGGGGAATACTTCTTCACGAGATCTTTAAATTGAGGCTTCCAGACCTCAGTCACGAAGCTTTTCGGAGTGGCAGATCTGTAGAGCGGATTGAACCATTCATAGACAGAGAGGTAGAGTCCCATCTTAACCTCAGTCTTTCGCACCGCTGTCGTTAGCTCGCCTACCAGATCGCGCATTGGACCAGAGTTCGTCGAGTTCCATGGACGGCCCCAGGATTTATCAGCCTCAGGAGATGGCCATAAGCAGTATCCATCGTGATGTTTCGCCGTCAGGACGACATATTTTGCACCAGATTGCTCGAAAAGCTCTGCCCACTCATCTGGCTTGAAAAGATCTGCTGTGAACATGGGAACGAAGTCCGCATATGCGAAGTTCTCACCATAGACGTCTTTGTGAAATTTCTTCGTCTCAAGGTGACCGAGGCGTTTGCGGCGCTTGTCGACGAGGTTTTTCCAATACCACTCAGAATATTGTCCAACCTTCGAATAGGCAGGCACGGAGTATGGCCCCCAGTGAATGAAGATGCCAAACTTCGCATCGCTCCACCACTGCGGCATCGGACGGCTATCAATAGACTCCCAATTCGGCTCGTAAACCGTTTGGGAAGGTGCTGCTGGCTCCTCAGCGAGGACGAGGCCTGCAGTGAGGAAGGAGAGAGAGAGGGACGTAAGTCGAGTCATATGGTCAGAGATAAAACGTTCGAGTGCTGAGGAAATTGTCACTTCCCTGATCGATTTCCAGTTTTTTTGTTGGAGAAGACGTAGATGCAGATTTTTCGAAGCCGCGACTTGCATCCTGATATAAAAAACGATGTTTTAAGACTATCACCATGGATTACGTCATCACTTTGATTCTACTTATTATGTTACAAGCCGTTCTCGGCTTTGATAACTTGCTCTACATTTCGCTCGAATCCAAACGCGCTCCGCTCGAGCAGCAGAAGAAAGTGCGAGTCTGGGGAATCGGTCTGGCCGTTGTGTTCCGCATCGTGCTTCTCTTCTTCATCGTCTCTCTCGTGAAGAAGTTCTCAGATCCATTCTTTCACCTCGAGATAGGGAATCTTATGGATCCTGAGAATATCCACGGTGCTAAGACCGAAGGGCAGATCCATAACATCATTGACGGAGGCTTTAACTTACACGCGATCATCGTATTGATCGGTGGTGTCTTTATCCTCTACACAGCCGTGAAGGAGATCTTCCACATGCTGGGATCATATTCTCTAGAAGATCACGATACGAAGCCGAAGTCTGCGAAGAAAATCATCGCGATGATCGTCGTCGTGAACTTGATCTTCTCTTTCGACTCGATTCTGTCCGCTATGGCATTGGCCAAAGACCCCGTCACAGGTGAGCCAAATATGGTGCTCATGACCATCGCGATCGTCATCGGCGGCTTCCTCATGATTTGGCTGTCAGATTCCGTCGCTTCCTTTCTGGAGAAAAACCGCATGTATGAAGTGCTCGGCCTCTTCATCTTATTCGTCGTCGGTATCATGCTCCTCACAGAGGGCGCTCACCTCTCACACCTCCACATTGGTGGAAATGAGATCACTCCGATGACTAAGGCTACGTTCTACTTTGTCATCGCAGTCCTCGCATTCACTGACGTGGTGCAGGGACGCTACCAAAAGCAGCTCATGGCAAAGAAAGCCGCTACCCAGGCTCGATTAGAAGCGAACAAAGACGCTTAAAATTCGCCGGTAAACGAGCACCATGCGGTTGGTGTCTCGTAGATACAGATCTCGCACAGTCCCGGAAGTTGATCTTCGATTTTCTTCCAGAACCAGCCCGCCATCAGCTCGATGGTCGGGCTTTCGAGACCCTCGATATCGTTCATATACGAATGATCTAACATATCGATGAGTGGCGTCATCGCGTGGGAAATTTTCTTGTGATCATAGACCCAGCCGATCTTTGGGTCGACGTCACCCTTGATAGACACAGTCACGCGGAAGCTATGGCCATGCACGTTACGGCACTTATGCCCTTCGGGTAGGCTTGGCAGCGTGTGAGCTGCCTCGAAGCGGAATTCCTTTGTCAGCGTGGCTTTCATCTTGTGTAGACAAACCTGACTCCTCGGCAGAAGCAAGCATTGCCACCCGTGGAGGCCGGAAAAGACGTTCACTAGATTCCAGATCAGAAAAAAGCACTATTCATTCCTGCAAAGCCATTGCAGAGTGCGCCCATCAGCATGACTAACCGCATCGACTCTACCTTTGCCGCTCTCCGAGACTCTAATAAGAAAGCCTTTGTCGCCTACGTCTCCGGAGGTGATCCCGACCTACCTCTCTCTCTCGACGTGATTAAAGGGTTAGCTGATGCTGGCGCAGATGTGATCGAACTCGGCCTCCCCTTCTCTGACCCACTAGCCGATGGTATCGTCAATCAAATGGCTGCTGAACGCGCCTTGAAATCCGGCTGCACAACGGCAAAGTGCCTCGATCTCATACGAGAATTCCGTCAAACACATCAGACGCCTATCGTTCTCTTCACCTATCTCAATCCAGTGTATTCCTACGGATTTAAAAAATTCCATGCAGATGCCGCCGCTGCCGGGGCAGATGGAATCCTTCTCCTAGATCTTCCGCCTGACGAGGCTGCTCAGAATGCGGAACTGGCCCATGCTGAGGGCTTGCACCAGATTCGCCTCATCGCCCCGAACACACCTGCAGATCGAGTCGCTACACTTGCCGCATCAGCACAGGGCTTCATTTACGCGCTCTCTCGCACGGGAGTAACGGGTGCACACGGTGCTCCCTCAGACGGGATCGGCGAGCGTGTCGCTGAGATCAAAGCACACACTGATGTTCCTATCTGCGTCGGATTTGGCATCACCACGCCGGAGCAGTCTAAGATGGTCGCATCCGTTTCGGACGGCGTCATCGTTGGTAGCGCCATTGTTAAGCAGATCGAGTTGAATCTTGAGACCCCTGCCGAGGCCGTTGTGGCCTTCGCGAAGCCTCTCATAGACGCCTGTCACGAGGCCTAAAGATTATCGTGCTCACACTGGCTACACGCATCACGATCGGACGACTCATCCTCGTCCCAGTCTTTGCTACGCTAGCCATTTACTATTCACTCAGTATACCGACTGGAGCGAACGAGTGGCTCCGCTACCTCGCCACCTGCGTCTACATCATAGCAGCCGCATCAGACGGATTAGACGGCTATCTTGCGAGAAAGTTGGGGCAAAAAAGCCAGATCGGCGCCTTTCTCGACCCCATCGCGGATAAGACGCTTCTCCTCACTGGCATCCTCATCCTGACGATCTTCCCATGGGGTGAAAACAACTGGCGAATTCCAGTCTGGTTTACCGTGCTCGTCTTTCTCCGGGATAATATCATCCTCTGGGGTGTCTTCATCTTATACCGCCTGAATAAAAAAGGCGGAAACAGTCGCATAAGCAGTGGCAAGGAAGTCCCCATGAAGCCTCTCCTTAGTGCGAAAATTTGCACCGTGCTTCAGATCGTGACTCTTGGCTGGGTCATGCTCAAGTGGATTCCTTTTTCCCCTATGATCCCTGCAGCTATCACTAGCGTCTTTCTCATCTGGTCTGGTTACCAGTATATCGTGATGGGAATCAGCTTGCTACCTCGGAATCGCAAAGGCTCCGAAGACTAACAATTACTTTTCTAGTAATCCCTCAAAGGGCCAGGCTTCGACTTCTTCTTGGCCACGGATCACATCTGTTAGAACCTCTACGCCGCAGAGGTCTTCGATGATACCTTTATTGGTAATGGCTGCGGTGTCTAACTCGTCATGAGCATGGTTAAAGACTAGCCCTGCAGGCTCGACTCCGCGTGCTCGCATAGACTCGACCGTGAGCAAGGTGTGATTCAGAGCGCCTAACTGGTTCTTCACCACGAGAATGACTGGCAGCTCCATCGCCTTCGCTAGATCTGCTAGCATCAGCTTTTGAGTAATAGGCACTAGCCATCCACCGACACCTTCGACGAGAACACCATCGCGACCTTCTGCACGTTTCTGATAACCCGCTATGATTTCATCGAATGTGATATCTTTATTCTCCAGCATCCCAGCAACATGGGGAGCTGCCGGCGTCTTGAGCCAGATCGGATTGATCGCATCGAGAGCATCTTCTGACTCACCTGCGGCCATCATCATCTGGAGCGCGTCATTTCTGTCTCCACAGCAGATGGGCTTATACCCACACCAGTTCTTCCCCTCTCGCCGAAGCGATTCGATGATCAATCGCGAGACATAGGTCTTCCCTGCATCAGTATCCGTAGCTGTTATGAAAAAACTCACGGCTTCGCGCTATAGGACCCTTGAGTAATCAAAAAGCGAAAAATGTCATTTCTTGCCTAGGAAAAGGCAGAGGTCTTGCGTTAATATAGTTCTAAGATCATGCCACGCGTCACTATTACTGTCCCAGAAGGCCAACCTCAGCCATATCGATTCGACCTAGATACTCAAAGCGTCAGTATCGGGCGAAATCCTGAAAGTGATATCCTGCCCACAGGAGGAGCCTGCTCAGTCGACCACGCCGTCATGGAGCGCGTATCGGGAGGATTCATCCTACGAGATCTGAATTCCACGAATGGAACGAAGCTTAACGGACAGGACATGGACGTCATCGACCTCAAGGACGGAATGACTGCGCTGCTAGGCAATGTCGATTTTCACTTCGAACTCTCCGACGAGGAGAAACACTCACTACTTGATGAAGAGTTCAAGCCGAGTCAGCGATCAAAAGGCGAGCCGGAACAGGCCGCTCTCCCGAAAAAGATCGGCAAAGGTGCTGCACCTGCTCAGCTAGCTTCGCAGTCCCAGCAATCACCTACACTCGCAGCTCCACGCTCGGTAGCCCCTCCCCCTCAGATGAGCATGAGTCAGCCGAGTTCATCTGGAGGCATGGGTGGCCTCGCCGCTATCCTCATTACAGCTGCGTGTGTCGCACTTGGCCTCGCACTTCGTCACAATAAAGAAACGGGGAGTATGAATTTTATTGAAGCTTTCCAGCAGACAGAAGTGCCTGCATCTGCCAAGTAGTGCAGCATGAAGATCCGCTCTGCTCAATTCATCACCAGCTCCCCCGACTACCCGGGATGTCCAGACCTTGAGCCTGCTGAATTTGCCTTCATCGGACGCTCGAACGTCGGCAAGTCTTCGCTGCTCAACATGCTGACAAACAAGCAAGGGCTCGCAAAAGTCTCGAGCAAGCCCGGACACACCACGCTGATTAACTTTTTTAATATCAATGACCAGTGGACGATGGTCGATCTCCCCGGTTATGGCTATGCGCGGCGCTCAGCTGAGCAGCAGGAGAAGTTCAATGAATTCGTCTCAGATTACATCGCTCAGCGGCCGAATCTCATCTGTGTTTTCCTCCTGATCGATTGCCGCATTCCACCACAGCAATCAGACCTGCAATTCCTAGAATGGCTCGTTGATCACCGTATCCGCTTTTGCCTGATCTTTACAAAAGGTGACAAAGTGAAGCCTCAACAGCTGAAGAGCAATATCAGCGACTTCCTAGAAGCGATGCACGAGTTCATACAGGGCGTGCCACCCTATTTCGCCTGCTCCTCGAAGTCTGGCAAGGGACGAGGCCAGATCCTCGAATTCATCGAGCAATCACTGCGAGCCAATAAGAAAGCGCTCTAAGCACTCTCACTTCTTGCCTTTCCGGAAAAAGCGCCTTATTCCTTGCCGGACATGCTTTCTCCGAATCCGCCACTCGAGTCCCTCATCGCTGATGCTAAGGCTAGACTGAAGCAGCATTATGACTGTGATGCCACTCTCGTGGCTGTCGCTCCAGGACGAGTGAATCTGATCGGAGAACATATTGATTACTGCGACGGATTCGTTCTCCCCTTCGCCATCGAGCGCTCTATCATTATCGTAGCTGCGCCGAATGGACGCTCCGAAGCACGCATTGCCACAGCCAGCACAGATGAACCTGCCGTCATCGCTCTCGATCGCACGCAAATCACCGGATCCCCGAAATGGTCGAACTATATCCGAGGAGTGATTCATGGATTCAATGCCCGCAATATTTCCGTGCCTGGATTCGATGCATTTATCGTATCAAGCGTTCCCGGAGGTGCTGGCCTATCATCATCTGCGGCTCTAGAATGTGCCACTGCCACCTTACTCGAAGGCCTCACAGGAGAAGTCCTTTCTACGAAAGAGAAAGCTCTTTTAGCTCAGAAAGCCGAGCATGACTTCGCGAATGTCCCCTGTGGTATCATGGACCAATTCGCCTCTGCCTTCGGAGAAGAAGGTCAACTTATTCTTATCGATTGTCAGAATGGCGAACCTCAGCTCGTCCCATTCGCAGACCCTAGCCTCACCATCATCGTCGCTAACACAAAGGTCTCACATGAACTCTCAGACGGTGGATACGCCGCTCGACGCAAGAGCACCGAAGACGGACTCGCGCTCATAGGAAAGGCCTCATGGCGCGATGTCACGTCTGAAGACCTCGCTGCTGCCGAGAGCAAGATGGATGCCACCACCTTTAAGCGCTCCCGCCACGTAATCGGAGAAATGCACCGCACTTTAGAAGCGGCAGAACTCCTGAAGCAAGGCAAAGCCAGAGAACTCGGCTCACTCATGTATGCCAGCCATGCCTCTCTGCGAGATGACTTCGAAGTCTCCTGTGAAGAGCTAGACATCCTAGTAGACATCGCTGAAGAAATCGGCGCAGAAGGCGGAGTCATTGGCGCTCGCATGACTGGCGGCGGCTTTGGCGGATCCACAGTCACTCTCTGTGAAGCAGATAAAGCGGAAGACATCGCTCAAAAACTCGCGGAAGGTTACCAAATCCGCACTGGTATCCAGCCTGAGATTTTTGCCAGCCGCCCTGCAGATGGAGCCAGACTGATTTAGAAAAAAATCAAGCCTCCCTCTCGAACCAGTCTCCAGACTCGACACACCTCTTCTCATCCACTGAGAACTGATACTCCCAGATCCAGGCCGACTTCTCGCTGCCATCTGGGCACCTCACAGTTCCTTTAACTCGTCTGTATTCATGTGGCTGAAGATCATTCGGCAGACACGCTTCGTAGGCATCTAATTGATCCATACAATCTGGCGGCACCAGAACGAGATCCCCTTTCACCTCACCTTCCCCCTCAAGAATAAGTCCAGGATACCAATCTATCTGATAAAGACTACCCTTCACAGTCGCTGGCCCGAGCCACCTGCACTCCACCATCTTATCAGCCGCCGCCCCACCCGGCCTCAGAGTTCCATACACAAATACGCTTTCCATAGTTCTTAGTTTGAGTTCAAAGCTACTAAAGCCACACCAAAAATCTGGAGAAAATACTACAAAAGATCTGAGCCAAACTGTTTTGTTCAATCCCGCCTCTGGAGTCTAGCTCTTCAGGTTACTAGGCGCCATTGCCTTACGGCAATTTTGTGAAAAAACAAAATTATAGAAACCCAACTAAGCGCCTTTGATAACTTCTACCTAAATTTCGTAAAAAACACACCACGCTCACATGCGACGACGGTCCTCAAACTGGCATTGTCACAGCAAAGCGCTGACGTTTACCCATAAATCGAAAACGCAAAGCATTATCTACTTACGCAAGTAGCTCAAGCTTAGAGCTTTTCAATTCCGCACGTGCAGGAATAACTTCGAGGCTGTGCCACCGCTCTACTTGACCGATCAAAAATCGGCTATTCTTTCTTACAGCTTACTTCCGACGGCGATGACAGAAGCCCCAAAGAAGGCCGCCGAGGACAAGAGCAAAAGACGAAGGTTCGGGGACAGCTACTATATCAACAGTTGATTCATAACCAGAGCCTGTGGCTAGGCTGAAGGATTGACCGATGAAGCTTTCAAAAGTTGCTTCGTCGGTCGCATTAAGTGTATCATAGGAGATTGGCGTCCCAGTAGCTGTAATTGTCGAAAAAGCCGGACCGCGAAATGCGAGGCGAATCCCCCCAGTCCAGATCTCGATCTCCTGCAAAAGACCTGACTGATCCACCGTAGCAGCAAGTTCGATACTTGTTCCTTTTGGAAAAGCAGGCGTTCCCGCATCCCAACGAACAACATCAGCAGTCCCAGGAGTGCCAGAGTCGGAGCCTGTGAGTGTGACAACATTGGCAATGGAATCGACACTCAGAATCAGGCCCGCCGAAAAGGCTGGCAAGATGGTGGCGGAAAAAAGAGTGAGTGAGGACAGGATAATTTTCATTCTGTTAGATTATTCCTCATAGTTTGAGTATTTGTCAATGGTTAGAATCTGAATCGCTTCTAGGCATTTTTGCCGAATGTTAAAACCTGAAATCCGTCAGAGGTGGCGTTAGTTCGGCGTGAAGTGGTCTCGTTTTTGTAGCCCGTAAATTCTTAGTTTTATTGATGTTCGAGCTAATTCAGCACAAGAATATAATACCATTTCAATGGTTATTCTGGATGATTGTCTTTGAGAGTATTAGGTTCATGAATGGCCTGACCTCGTAAACCTATAGATCCACTCAGACAGTGGATCTTCTTCTCTCAACGTTTCAAAATCAGAACCCTGGCTGGCAACGAGAGAGACTACTCGCTCTCAAGCTAGCTCTTGAAGGAAAAGACAGCGAAATCGTGGCTAAAGACCTTGGTCGTAGCCCTACAACTATCAAGTCTTGGATCGATAAATTCCGCCAAGGAGGAGTTGATGGGCTCCTTTCAAAAGGCAAAGGGATTGGCCCGAAGAGCCAACTCACACCCGAAATGCAATCTGCTATGATTGAATAGCTCAAGCTCGGTCAATAGCGAACAGGTAAAGATG
>CALFDI010000097.1 GCA_937952875.1 uncultured Verrucomicrobiales bacterium | reverse complement strand
GATCGGATTCTGAGTCGCGAGGACAAAGAATGGAGCGGGTAATCGCATCGTCTGATCCCCCACTGTTACGGCCTTTTCCTGCATGGCCTGGAGGAGAGCTGACTGCGTCTTCGGCGGAGTTCGATTGATCTCATCAGCGAGCACCATATTCGCGAAAACTGGGCCTTTGAAAAAGCTGAACATCTTCTGACCAGTCTCACGATCAACATCTAACACGTCTGTGCCTGTGACATCTGTGGGCATGAGATCTGGGGTGAATTGGATGCGCTTGCACTCGAGGTGCAGCACTTCTGCGAGCGAAGACACAAGTAGCGTCTTCGCCAGACCAGGAACACCCACGAGCAAGGCATGACCTTTACTGAATATAGAAAGAAGGACTTGTTCTACGACAGAGTCCTGACCGACGACGACATCCGCGAGAGATGCTCGGAGCTGATCGTAGCGCTCTTTTAATTGATCGATTGCTACTTTATCGTATTCGCTCATTCCCGTGAACTTATGCTAATAGGAAATGTAGCTCAATGCTGAAAAAAGCCAAGACGGTGGCTGGATCATCTCTACTACGAAAGCGATGCACCCCCGCCCTGATCGAAGTGCCCGATTAGTCCCTCTTCGCTATGGCCTCCGCCGCGATGCGACCAGTCGCCCAGGCTGCTTGGAAATTGTATCCGCCGGTGACGCCATCGATATCTAGCACCTCGCCAGCATAGTAGATTCCCGGGATATCTTTGCTTTCCATCGTTTTTAAATTCACGCTCTTGAGAGGCACTCCGCCACAGGTGACGAATTCATCTTTATTGAGACTTTTCCCTTCTACCTGATACTGCCCATTCAGTAATTCTCGAGACAGGGCTGTCATATGAGCCTTACTTATGCTGGACCACTGGGTGTCTTCCGGGATTCCAGAGGCGGCGCATAGGCTAGCCCAGAGGCGCTTTGGGATTTCTGAAAAAGGACGCTCATTGATGATACGGCGCTTGCCATACTCAGTGCGCGTTTTGAGGAAAGCCTGCTTCAGCTCCTGTTCATTGATATGAGGCAGCCAGTTGACTTGGAGAGTGAAGCAGTAGTCGACCTCTGCGAGCTGTCTCGCTCCCCAGGCTGATAATTTTAAAATCCCTGGACCACTGACGCCCCAGTGCGTGACGAGTAAAGGGCCACTCGCCTCTAGCTTGCCCGTTTTGACTTTTACATTCTCCACGGAGAGGCCCTGTAGACCGTCTAGGCGCGGGTCATTTAACTTAAATGTAAAGAGAGACGGAACGGCGGAGTCGAAGGCCTGTCCTAGAGATTCCGTAGGTCTCATGGCATCCTTACTGCGCACTCCTCCCGTGGCGACGAGGACGGCATCTGCAGTGATGTCTCCGTCGGATGTGACGACTGTGAGGGCGCCATCGCCTCTGCGCTCGATAAAGTCCACGCCACAGCGCGTCTGCCACGTCACCCCTGCCTCCTGTGCTGCTGTCATCAGCGTCTCTATGATGGTGTGGGAACTATCCGTGATGGGGAACATGCGGCCATCCGACTCTGTCTTTAACTCCACGCCACGCTGGGCGAACCAATCGATCGTATGCTGCGTGCCCCAACGAGAAAATGTGCCCATGAGGCTCTTATGACCACGTGGGTAGTAGCTGACGAGCTCGCGCGCGGTCTCGCAGGCGTGAGTCACATTACACCGGCCACCACCAGAAATGCGGACTTTCGTGAGAAGATCTGGCCCTTTCTCTAAGATCCGGACCCGGCCAGCAGAGCCCATCAGCTCAGCACAATGAATGGCTGCAAAAAATCCAGCGGCACCTCCTCCTATAACGATCACTTCACGCACGGCGGTATGTGGGACAGAAAAGGACAGAAATACAACACTGAAGGCCGCTCTTCTCTCGACAGATCGATCATTGGCACTCAGCCTAACTGCACTCTATGCGGATACTGGATCGCTACATTGGCAAGCAAGTGCTCATCGGCACTCTCTTTGCCGTGACGGTGCTCAGCCTTGTCCTCGTGATGGGATCATTGTTCAAGTTCGCACGCCCACTTCTCGTCGAGCAGCGGGCACCGATCAGCCAGCTGGCCCAAGTGGTGATCAGTGTGATGCCTGCGACGCTGATGTTCACGCTGCCGTGGGGCTTCTTAGCGGCCGTTCTCTTAGTCATCGGTCGGCTCTCCAGTGGGAGTGAACTCGTCGGGATGCGGATGGCTGGAAATAGCCTTCCCCGCATCGCAGCTCCCGTCTTTGTGATTGGCGCATTGCTCTCGGTCATGGCTTTTTACATAAATGCCGATCTCGCTCCTGCGGCGAAGGCTGAACAGAAGAGTCTCATTTATCGAACAATTCGAGATAACCCAGGCGCCTTACTCGATCCCGGAGTCGTGCAGCAAAGCCTAAAGGAAGGCCGCGTCTATGTGGAAGACCGTGATGGCGAAGTGCTCAAGCGCTTTCACTTCTACCAATTCCCCGAGATCGATAAGAAATCAGAAGAGTATAAAGCTGGGGCATACGTCTACGCGGAGCAAGCGAACCTCGTCGTTGATCGTGAGAGCAAGCAACTCCGCCTGTCCCTGACAGATGCGTATTTTGAATCTGCTGATAAAGAAGGCGTGCCGAAAATATTCTACTCAGGCAGTGCTGAACCTCTCCTCTTCGATGTCGGAGCCTGGGAGAAAAAAGGGAAAAATAAGCCGAGTGGCATGACCAGCCAGACGATCATGGAACGCCTCTCACAGCCGGAAAAAGAGACACCGAAGATGCTGCGCCGCCTCAAGGTAGAACTCGCGAAGCGCTCGTCCTTTTCCATGGCCTGCCTCTCATTTGCCTTTATCGGAGTGCCTCTCGCGATCGGTTCGCAGAGACGCGACTCATCGCGTGGCATCACTCTCAGCCTCGTTGTGGCGGGCGCGTATTTTATCTTTTTGATCGCAGCAGAGGGGGCAGGTGATGCAGCTCCCTACGTCTTATGGCTGCCTAACATTATTTGTATTCTTCTCGGGTGTTGGCTTCTGAAGCGAGCTAAGTTTAGATAAGACATATTTTTCGCCTCCATTCATGAGACTTTTCCTTAAGCGTGTTCGTAGAAATCTGGCAGCAGTCAGAGATTTTTTTACTCACAATGCGCTTGAGCTATTTCCATGGAAAGTCGAGCTCGCTACTTATCGCCCGTCACTCTTTGGCAAAGATCTCCGAGCTTCTCTCAATGTCAGCCTGCTCGCCATCCCTCAGGGGCTGGCCTATGCCGCTATCGCCGAGATCCCCATCGTCTACGGAATAGCTGCGTCAGCGATCGCCGCCATCGTCGCGCCACTCCTTGCCAGCTCGCGCCACACCATACTTGGCCCGACCAATGCGACGGCGTTTATGGTGTATTCGTTTTTCATCGCGAGTCCCCTACTCTCGCGGCGTGAAGAACTTCTGCCCCTACTCATGCTCATGGTCGGTGTGCTATGCGTCGTAGGCGCTCTTTTTAAAACAGCAGATCTCCTGCAGTATATCAGCCGGAGTGTTCTCGTCGGCTATATCTCTGGAGCAGCCGTGCTCATCATGAGTGGGCAGTTCAAGCATGTGCTGGGGATTGACGCCAGTGGACGGACCTTTTTTAGCATTCTCCACTCGATCTCCACTCAGATCGATCAAGCTTCCTGGGAGCCTCTTATGATCGGAAGCATCACGCTTCTACTGTATCTCTCTCTTCAAAAGTTCCTGCCCTCCTGGCCGAACTTTGCGATCGTGCTAGCTCTCATGACGGCTGCCACCTACGGCTTAGCTCAGTGGTCAGAGTATACTGGATTTGCAGAACTTCCTCGTTTCTCCGGCTTTGCCTTGAGCGATCTCCAGCCTGCCATCCCAGGCCTTGGCTCGCCTTCGCTATTCGATGACATTTCTGCCCTATCAGGCATCGCCTTTGCGCTGGCCTTCATCGCTGCGCTCGAGAACACAGTCATGGCGAAGCAACTGGCCTCCCAGACCGGTGATCGGCCAGATGTGAACCAAGATATGCTCTCGGTAGGCGCTGCAAATATCGCGTGCTCACTGATCGCTCCGATGCCAGCCTCTGGCTCTCTGACACGATCAGCACTCAACGCTTCATCAGGCGCCGAGACACGCTTTGCAGGATTGATTAGCGGTCTGATTTGTCTGGGAGGGCTAGGCTTACTCATCGCCTTCCCCCTCACGACCTACGTCCCCCGCTGCGTTCTCGCGGCACTTGTCATCGGCATTGCGCTGTCACTTTTTAAACTCAAAAACATCCGCATCTGCCTGAGATCTACGCGATCTGACATGATCGTTCTCATTGTCACATTCTTCTCCGCGCTTTTAGCTCCGCTTTACGTTGCTATCTTTATTGGCACATCACTGAGTATTCTCCTCTTCCTGCAGAAAGCGAGTAAGCCACACCTCGTCGAATACGGGCTCGATGAAGGCGGCTCCTTTCATGAACTGAAGCCAAATACCCGGCCAAATCCGGAGATTTCCATCGTCCACGTGGAAGGTGACCTCTTCTTCGGAGCAGCCGAACTCTTCCGCTCACAAGTCCAACGCGCCATGGCTGACCCGAACTTAAAGGTCATTATTCTCAGACTCAAGAATGCGCGAAACCTCGATGCTACCAGCGTCATGGCGCTGGGAGAACTGATCACGACGACACGTGCGCAGGGCCGATTCGTCCTCATCTCCGGGGCAAACCGTGGCGTCTACCGCGTCTTGCGAAACTCTGGTCTACTCGAAGTGATCAATACTGACTGCGACCGTAAACAGGGTGAATCGAACATTTTCCCCTACACCCCTAGTAACCCGAATATAGCTACCCGCAACGCTCTGAAACGCGCTCAAAAACTACTAGGCACGCGAAGCGCAGATATCCGAATCTTCTACGATCCAACCCGTAAGAAGAATAGCTGAGAGAAGGTTTCGAAAACTCTCAGCGCGCATCTGACTACCTACTCAGACTTATGTGCCTCGGCAGATTCAAACCATTGTTTACTCTGCTGAGTTCTCACTAGGAAGTAGGAACTAACAAACATGAAAAACTCTAGAAGGTAAAAAACCAAAGAAAGAGAAAAACCGAAATCA
>CALFDI010000096.1 GCA_937952875.1 uncultured Verrucomicrobiales bacterium | reverse complement strand
TGCTCAATGCAGATGCTGTGACATTTAAACTTTTCGAATCGCCAGATTTATCCACGAATGGATGGAGTGAAGTGACTGGGGTTGACTTCCTATCAGAAGAGGTGCCTGAGCTCGGAAGAGAGACGATCACCATTGAGGAATTACAAGTAGGCAATCCTCAAAACTTCTACCGTATCGAAGTTCAAGAAAAGTAATCATGAATATTCTATCACCACATTGGTTTTCAACCGTGTGGCGATCTCGATTCTCATTCCACTCGTCGCCGGACTCATCCGCCACCTCATTGCTTGCCGGTCACACTCAACGTCCTCTTTTTCACATAGCGTATTTCCAGCTATGAATTATTTAGTATATCAGAAAACAGATTGTCGTTATAGCTTGTGAGCTATAGGGAATCTAGGAATTCCATTGAGGTCTTTGTGTGTTGAGATCTCACTGTAGCCAGCATTTGATAAAAGGTTCTCAGTAGCAGAGGCTTGGTCGTAGCCGATTTCTAAGGCGATGAAGCCTCCACTATTCAGCTTATTGTATGATTCAGGAAGTATTTGTCTCATGAAGTCCAAGCCGTCTTCTCCGCTGTAGAGGGCTAGTTCTGGATCGTGATTTACTTCTTGCGATGCATTGGCTTTTTCGGCGTTGGCAATGTAAGGTGGATTACAGGCGATAATGTCGAAGTGATCTTCTACCGATTGAAAGCCATCTGAGTGAATGATGCTGACGTGAGGAAGATTGAGTTCTGCGCGGTTTTCCTTAGCCAGAGCGAGTGCATCTTCTGAGAGGTCGGAGCAGGTGACTTGAGCATTCGGAAGTTCAGCAGCGAGGCTTAGACCGATGACGCCAGATCCAGTGCATAAGTCGAGAATGTGTATCGATTCTTTCTGAAGCAAGGCGGGGTGTTTCTTGATTTCTTGAAGAATGAGGCTGACAAGTTCTTCTGTCTCTGGCCGTGGAATAAGTGCGCGAGAATCACAGAGAAAGTTGCGATTGTGAAATTCTACATTCCCTGTGATGTGTTGCAGGGGAATCCCTTCGCCGCGACGTTTAAGATCTTCGCGGAGTGGAGAGAGTTCGTCCTCCTTGAGCGGTCTGTCAAAGTCTAGGTAAAGCTGCATGCGTGAACATGCTAATCGCTGAGCGACCATGAGTTGCATATTGAGCCGTGCGTTCTCGATGCCTCGCTTTTCTAGGTAGCGAGTGCCTTTATCTATGATCTCGAGAACTGTTGACATATGTCGAACGCTAGCGCTGCTGTCAGTGGAACGTTTAAGCATCGGTCATGCCTGCCTCTGCAAGGCGCTCTTCCATTTCAGCTTTTTGTAACTGTTCTGTGAATTCATGGAACTGTCCATTTTGAATGGCTTCGATATTATGAGAGGTATAGTTGACGCGATGGTCAGTCACACGGCTTTGAGGGAAGTTGTAAGTCCGAATTTTCTCAGATCGATCACCAGAGCCAATGAGCTTTCTACGAGATTCAGAGTATTTCTCTTGTTCTTCGCGCTGCTTTGCTTCGAAAAGTTTGGCTCGTAGAATTTCAAACGCTTTTTCTTTATTCTGCGTCTGAGAGCGACCGTCTTGTGACTTCACTTGAATACCTGTCGGTAAGTGAGTGATCTGCACGGCTGAGTCAGTGGTGTTGACGTGCTGCCCTCCAGGGCCTCCGGATCGAGTTGCTTGGATATGAAGTTCTTCAGGCTTTAGCTGAATATCGACTTCTTCAGCCTCGGGCATGACGGCGACGGTGATAGTGGATGTGTGAATACGCCCTTGAGTCTCGGTGGCAGGGACGCGTTGCACACGATGGACGCCTGATTCATACTTGAGAATTCGAAATACCTCATCGCCTGAGACTTTTAAAATGACTTCCTTAAAGCCGCCTGAATCTGATGGGCTGCTTCCAATGTGCTCGACCTTCCACCCGAGGAGTTCTGCGTAGCGCTCGTAGGCACGCGTCATTTCTCCTGCGAAGAGGGCAGCTTCATCTCCGCCGGCACCAGCGCGAATCTCTAGCAGAGCATCGCGGTCTTCGGTCTCATCGCGGGGGAGGAGGGCATATTGGACTTTTTCTGAGAGGTCTTCGATTTCTGCTTCGAGTTCGGGGATTTCCATCTCAGCCATCTCAGCCATTTCTGAATCATCACCTTTTGCGAGTTCTTGATTCTCCTCAAGTTGCGTTTTGGCTGTTTCGAGACGATCCCATAACTCGATCGATTCTTTGAGGCGTTTGTGTTCGCGCATGGTTTCAGAAGACTTTTTCTGATCAGAGAAGAAGTCAGGATCTGTCATGAGTTGCTCGACTTCTGCGAGGCGGTCACGGCGAGTGGCTATGAGTGAGGAGTAGTCCATTTGTGTGCCGAGACGGTGCCTAGTCCTCTGGGCGGAGTCAATGACCTAGTCAATTCTGACCAGTCCTCATTTCTTCATCTCTTGATCGTAGAAAGAAGGAATAGAGACGTGTGAACGAGCACGATACAAGAGCCTGCTGGGAGATCGACGAGGTAACTGAGTATGAGCCCGACAGCGGACCCAATCGCGCCGAGGAGGCCGCTCCAGATGAAGAGATGTCTCGCGGATGAGCAGAGATTCCGCACTGTGGCTGCAGGTGTGACAATGAGGCCGATCGCGAGGATGCAGCCAACTGCCTGGAGTGTGGTGACGAGGACGAGGATGAGGAGAGAGAAAAGCCCGTAGTTTAAAAGCCGTGTCCGCACTCCTAGGGATGTGGCTACATTTGGCTCGAAGAGATTGAGCAAAATGCTTCGTCTAAAGAGGGTAAGTGCGCTGACTGCAAGTATGCCGACGCTGAAGCTCATCCAAAGATCGAGATCCGAAAGCCCTTGGATGTTTCCTAGTAGCCAGTGCTCGAGCTCTTGTGCAGCTCCGATGCGATTTAAAATCATGACTCCTAGAGCAAATGCACCTGTGTAGAGCACGGCGAGAGTTGTATCAGAGCTGATTTTTGTCCTGCTAGAGATGAGAAGTGTAAGAAGGCCAATAAAGAGAGCAGTCAGAAAGGAGCCGACGAAGGCGCTCACAACGCCAAGGCCAACTAGCCATGTGGCAATGGCAATACCCGGAAGTAGGCTGTGCGAAAGTGCCGTTAACTTTAAAGGACTGCGGTGCAAGAGGACGAACGCACTGGTGTAACCATTCACAAATCCAATGATCAGCGTCGCTACGAGAGCGCGCTGAAACAGAGAAAAAGAGATGAGGTCTAGAAAGGTCATGAGTGCTTAGACCATGACGCCTGCGGGATGGCATGCATGTAGAAGATGTTGAACGTTGTGATCACTCAGCACAGAGTCAACCGAGCCGAAAGCGATTTGTGTTTTATTCACCACGAGGGCTTCGTCAAACAGTTCAGATACATTTGCGATGTTATGATGAGATGCGATGATGAGATGTCCATTTTGAGAGAGTGTCTCAAGTGTGCTGGCTAACTGGCATCGGCTTTCGATATCGAGGCCGTTAAATGGTTCGTCTAGTAGTATGACGTGAGACTCTTGCGCGAGAGCCCGTGCGATGAAGGCTCGTTGTTTTTGTCCTCCAGAGAGTTCGTCGATTTGTCTATCTACGATTGAGTTGAGCTGCATGGTCGAGATGGCGTTCTCGACATGATCGTGGTCGCTCTGTTTAAAGCGCCTAAAGTTCCCGACGTGAGGGAACCGTCCCATCTCTACAACTTCTCTGACACTAATGGGAAAGTGTTTTTGGTGTTGATCGATCTGTGGTAAAAAGGCGATTTCACTATTACTCTTTAAGAGTGTTTCTCCGCGCCAGGTGATGGTGCCTTTACTGGCTTTAATGAGACCTGTTAGGACGTGGATGAGGGTGCTCTTTCCTGCTCCATTAGGGCCAAGAAGTGCGAGGCGAGATCCGCAATAAGTCGTAAAGTTGATATTCTCTAGAGCAACAGTATCACCATATTGAGCAGTGATATCAGAGACGACGAGTTCATGCGCACCGGAACAGTGATGTTCGCATTGATCACTCATAGTCGTCTCCTTTCCAGTGAAATGTTAAGGTCTCGAACGCAGACTCTTGACCCCATATTGTATACGAAATGCCTTCGCGGTTTTCGGGAGCCAGTTCGATATACAAAGCTGTTTCTGGTGTGCCTTCTGGCCATGTTGCAGAGACGATGACTTCGATCGGCTCGAGTGGGTTCACCATGAGGTCGAGTTCGACTTGGTCTGCGGTAAGAGTATGATCTCGACCTCCTACTGTAATGATCGTTTCCGTTAGCGGATGCGCTGATCGGATGAGGAGATCTGCAGTGACGAGGTCTTTCTGAATGACCTGTGTGGGCTCTGAATTACGAGTTGTGTTATGTGCGCGGCCTTTTGTGACTAGGTGCAATGGTAGGGCCAGACATGCTAAAAGAAGTCCTAAAATGAAGGTCTCAAGAAGTGGATGGCCTCGCATTGATCTCTACTTGAGTGCGGCTACGATGTATTCGACGTTTGCCCTGATCATCTTTTGATAATCAACTATAGATCCGTCGGCAATGAGTGGTTTGCTCACTTTCGCTCCAGAGTTTTTTGCAATTTCTTTTAAGGTTTTTGGATTTGTGCCGACTTCAGGGAAGACAGCTTTGATGCCGTCTTTTTTCAGGGAATTGATCGTATTCCAAAGTTCTTGCGTGGAGATCTTACTGTTACGACTGAGTCCTTGCACATAGGATGCCTTGAAGCCGTATGCCTTGCAGAAGTAGCCAAATGCAGCGTGAGATGTGACGAGGTGGCGTTGTTTTTTAGGAATGAGAGAGACTTGTTTCTTCACCCATCTATCGAGTTGGCGGAGTCTTTGTGCCGTGTTTTTGGTGCGCTCTTTATAGTAAGATTTATGTGCTGGATCAGCCTTGCTTAAGGCATCGCCGATGATTCTTCCGGCGCGTTCCATGTTTCTTACGTTATGCCACCAGTGAGGGTCGATGCCGCCGTGTGAGTGGCTTGGGCAGCAGACATAGATCGCGGCGTTGCCACCTACCTTTTGCGAAGGGAGGCTGCGGCCGACTTCTAAGAGCGTTTGCGTTGGTTGGAGTGAATCTTTTAGATCAGATAAATAGGGCTCAATGCCTTTTCCTGATGCGACGATCAGGGAGCACTTTGCCATAGCGGCTAAGTCTTTGCTCTTAGGGCGGAAGTTGTGAACATCGAGGCCGGGGCGCCCGATTTCGACTACCCGCACTTTATCTCCCCCAATCTCTTTCACTAGCCCTGTCATCAGCGGATGTAGAGATGCGACATCGATCGCAAGTGCAACTGAGCTGAAGGCCAGGAGAAAGAGAGAGAGGAGAGATTTCATAAAGCAAAGTAGGGTGGGGGATTAGCGGATTTCTGCGCCTCCGAAGTCAAAGCCGAACTGCAACCAGAAGCTATCCTCAGATCCTAAATCTTCAAGATCATCATGATTATACTGAGCGCGCACGAATGCACTGCTGGATTTATGGTTAAACAGCTTATGAGTGAGGGCGAGACTCAGGCGTTTACGCTCGTCTATTTCGAATCCATTCTCAATCTCGCCACCTACATCGAGTGGGCCTTCGGTTACGCCTTCGATGAATCCATATCGAAGATCGGCTCTCCAATTCTCAGAAAATGTGTAGCCTGCTCTGAACATGAAGGAGTTCTGATCTGCGGTGCCAGTGATAGCATCGTTCTCTTCATGCACCCACTCAGTGCTGCGGAAGAAAGCCTCGCCGCCAATTTGGAACTCACGTCCACCTGGCTCTAGGCCGTTTTCTCTCCATGTATATGTGTAGTCGATAGAGCCGAGCGTGGTGTCTCTTCCGAATGCATTATCTCCGTGGGCGATGTTAAATCCAACACGGTGTAGGTGGAAGTCGCTTGGGAGATAATCGACGAATACGCGGGCTGTGATGATGTCGCCAGTGAAGAAGCTATTTTCAACAGATTCAGAGTGTTCTTCTTCCTCGCCTTCCTCTTCTTCTTCCTCTTCGTGCTCTGAAGCCTTACCAGCAGCGACAGAGAATCCGAAGCGAGTCACATCGCCTGAGTAGAGCCATGAAAGCTCTCCACCTTCTGTGGTGAGGCCTTCTTCTCCTAGGAATTGACCTGTGCTCAGATTCGCATCCACAAAGCTCCAGCCATGGAGGTGCACATTATTCTGTAGGCCGATTCGGTTGAGGAACTGGCCGCCTCGTAGCTCGAATCCACCAGGTAGATTCACGAATTTGACAAAGTATTCCTCGTCTTCTGTTTCGAAGTCATTGTCAGCATCGGTAAAGAGCGCGCCAGTAGCGAATGCTTCGATGTATTTACTCTTATAGTTTAGCGAGGCCTCCAGTCCTTGCAGCGTGAGACCTTCTTGGAAGGGGTCGTGCGCGTGATTGAAGAACGCAGCAGGATTTGCTGATGACGTGCCAGTCACTGCTCGGACGTGAGCTGATAGATAGAGACTAGAGCCGTCAGCGAAGTTGAGGGCTCCTTCTGAAGGGACTAAATCAACCGATTGTGCCGACAAAGGTGTCGCCAAAGCAATGAGTGGAAGAACAACGGAAAATGGGTTTTTGATTTCCATGGAGCAACTTAGTTGCAGCGAGCATGGGGGAGTCAACTTTTAAATGCAATTACATGGCGAAAACGCAAGGTCAGACTCTTTTCTGAACTTTGTTTGCATTTCTTTGTTGCCAAATTCTCGAGCGAACTATAACAACCCGCCGCGTCGCGAGACGCCTATAAAGAGTCCCATGGTGTAATGGTAACACTCCGGATTTTGATTCCGTCATTCAAGGTTCGAGTCCTTGTGGGACTACCATTTAGAAAAAACCTCCGTTCAGTTCTGAGCGGAGGTTTTTTCGGTTTTTGAGTGAGGTGCGGCCCACTAAGGCTTTACCTTCGCTTTTGGAAGATAAGGTTTACTGGTGACCGGACCTATTTTTTGACCTCGATAAAAGTTTCGGTAGGCGTTCGGTGACATCTTCATGACTCCTGTGAATGCGCGGGTAAAACTTGCGTGCTCTTGGTATCCGAGGCTCTCAGCGACTTCTGCGACAGTCATGCCAGAGCTCAGGAGTCTGTGACAGCCAGCGGCGACTTTTGCACGCACGAGAAAGCGTTTCGGTGTTGTATTGAGATGCGTCTTAAAATGCCTCTCGAGTGTGCTCACTGACATCGATGCATCTTTTGCGAGTTGGGGCACGCTGAAGTTTTCGTTGATACGGTCGTGAATCGTCTCGATGATTTGAGAAATGTTTCGATAAATTCCGGGGAGAGGGCGACCTTCGTGATGCTCAAGTCGTCGGGAAAATCCCGCAGTGCCGACGATTTTTCCGCTTTTATCTTTTAGTGGGATCTTACTTGTAGAGCGCCATTCGATACCACCGATACGGCTGGTGACGAGTTCGCTTTTGTTATGCATAGGCTCACCACTCGATAGGATTTGTTTATCATCTAGTGTGAAGACAGATGCCATTTCACTGCTGTAGATTTCTAAATCTGTGAACCCAATAATTTCGTCTTCTGTTTTCCCGATGTTTTCGCAAAACGCTTGATTTACAAATATAAAACGACCGTCGCTCCTTTTGATCCAGAATGAGACATCTGGAAGAAATTGAAAAAGTGACGTAGCGATCTGACCGGATTCTAAATTATCTAAAAATGATAAAGATACATCGGGTAAATGTTGTTGAGAG
>CALFDI010000095.1 GCA_937952875.1 uncultured Verrucomicrobiales bacterium | reverse complement strand
TATCCAGCGTTCGAATCGATGCTGATATCAAAGTCGGCAGGAGTCGTGATGTCATCGATGACGGGCTGCCCACCGTCACCCAGGCTATTGATGAAGGCTGTGTAGAGAATCCGGCCATTCACATCGCGAAGCACGATCGTGACCGCGTCATTTTCTATGAAATTATTCGCGATACTCGCATCAACAGTTGCACTCGGATAGGCGGCTTCAAAGGCTGGGCCTGCGATGAGGAAGAGACCTCCAGGGGCAATCGATCCGCTTTCTATCGTCAGAGTGCGATCAGCATTTCCAAAGGTCGCGTTCGAGAGCTGGCTCTCGTAGACCGTGATGGTAAAGCCTGTCAGGTCTACGGTGTTTGTGCTGTCAGGGTTGTAAAGCTCGATAAACTCAGTATCCGCGCCAGTCGTATTATTGAGGACCTCGTTGATAATGATCATAGAAAGCGGAGCATCCACATCTAGGACAGTGATATCGAGAGCGCTAGCTTCGTAGCCAGTTGCAGTAGCCTCCACTGTCGAGACCTGAGCACCGTCGAGGACGGAGTCGGTTTGTGGAGTTCCTGAGAATGTGATGCTAGACGTATTCGCGGAGATGGTGACCGTGTCAGGAACGACTAACTCGTCATCGAGTGAACTTGAGAGATCGATGACTAAGTCGGTGTCCAAGAGAGGAAAGCTCAAAAGGGTGAATTCCACAGTGTCAGTCGAGTCTTCTGCGATGCTTGTGGGAGTAGCGGAAAGGACAAGTCGCGGCGTCTGATTCGAGCGACCAGGTGTTCCTTCGGGGGCTGGTGTATCATTTGGAGTGAAGGAGAAAGTCGCTGATTCAAGACCTCCATCGGTCAACAGATAGTATCCCGATGGGCCGAAGCCCCCCGCATCTAATCCAGGATTAAGATCTGACACGACCTGTGTGCCAGCGATATTTGGAATGGATCCGCCTTGCTCCAGAAGAGCAGTGTAGACCGGTGTGCCCATTGGGTCGACTAGAGACACAGATACGTCGAAATCATTGATATCGAAGTCCGGAACGGAAAGATCTGGAGTCACACCGTAAATAGCTGTCAGAGCATCTCCGCCGATGAGATAAAAGCCACCTGGAGCAATCGTTGCACCACTCGGAATGGTGACATTAACGGACTCTGCGCCGAGGCCGAAGCTAGGGTTGGCTTGGTATGCCTGAACGGAATAGTCCGATAAATCGATCACGGCTGAAGAGGCATTATAGAGCTCGATGAAGTCTGGGCCGCCAGCACCTGCTGAATCAGTCTGAATTTCATTAATGACTAGTTCGGGGGCAGGGGAGTCATCGTCTATAATGCCGATGCTGGCGCTTCCTCCGACAAATCCAGTTGCGCTAAAGTCAAAGGTCGCCACCACATTCCCATCAGCTACTCCATTATCTACGAAGTTTATCTCGAACTCGATATCGTCAGCAGAGGCGGGAATCGTCACAGTCGCCGGGTTAACAGTGCTTGAGCCCGCTGTGACAGAGATGCGGTCAGCTGCGCTGTAAGTGATCTCAACGGTCAGGTCTTCAGTGAGAGGCTGACTCGGCGTGAGTGTGATAAATGAGGGGAAACTTTCTGCTTCACTCACCTGAATCGTATCATTTGTGATGAGAAGGGTCGGCGTATTCTCGAGTGTGGAATTCACCAGGCCGAATCCTGAAGATGGAATAGGGCCTGGGTTGAATGAAAAGACGCCGGACTCGATCACATCTTCACCCGCAAGATTGAAAACGGATGTCCCATTTTGAGAGACAGAATACCACTCGCCTGTCAGACCATCGCGGAATGTCAGGCGTGGCTCTGATCCGATACTTGGAAAAGTCGAGCCGCCAAGTGCTGTCGCGTGATCGTTTGTAAATGTTTCGTCGCCTAGGCTCTCCGGGATGCCGATGGAATCGAGAATCGTGCCTAGAGTTGAGATATCGATGATGCTATCATTATCAGGATCGAGATCATCTCCGATCATAGGAGCTACACTTGGATTAGACAGAAGAACGAGGGTGAAGCTAGGATTCTCGAGATCATCGATTTCAGGACTGGCCAGTCCATTAGCATCGAACATACCAGTGATGTTATAAGCGCGCTTCAATGTATGCAAAGTCTCGCCAGGATCTGCTTCTATGCCAATGAGCCAGAGATCAAATGACTCACCTGGTGTGCCTCCGGAGAGCTCTACCATCGTCGTGGCAGGATCGCTGCCTACGGGGTTTGGTTCGAACTCACTGATGACGATCTGAGAAAAAGCTGCTGGTGCCAGTGCTAGACTGAGCCCTGTGAGTGCAGTGAAAAAGAACTGTGAGTATTTCATAATGTAGCGATAAGGGTGCTGATTAAAAAAAATCGATTTTCGAGGAAACGGAAATAAAGGGGTAAGAACGACTCTTTTCTCTACAGCAATAAATGGCCCAACTCTTCTTTTAAAAACAGTTTCATCGTGACTCAAACGCCACATTTAGGGTGAGACTCTACTCCCCAACTGTGCTGTATCACTTGAATTTTCTAGGAATCATCGACGATTCTTGAGCGTCGCTTTCGACCCAATAAAAAAGCACCTAACCCACGGGAGGGGCAGATGCTTTGAATGAGACAGTAATTGATCTTGTAGCGAGGATTAGTCCTCAGTCTTTTTTGGAGCGGCCTTTTTCGCTGCTTTCTTA
>CALFDI010000094.1 GCA_937952875.1 uncultured Verrucomicrobiales bacterium | reverse complement strand
GCTTTTGACGCGCGAACTGAGGGATATAGAAAAGGTCTCTCATGACGATGTCTGAGAGGTGTAGTAGTTCTATGGCAGCTGTAGTTGCACTTTCATCCCAGCATTGTGCGCTGATAGACTCTTCAGGTGATTTTCCATAGCGGAAGATGTCAATCGCTGCGGCGCAGTTCAGCTTAATCCAGATGTCTTTGTCAGATTCGTGAGATAAAAATGCTCTACGGGAAAATCCATGCCACCCACCAGTCTGGCACCATACGCTCATGCCTACGATGTTTTTCGCAGTGACTAATTCATTAGCATAACGCTGGCATTCCCAACCGATGTATGAGGGATACTCTCCGGCACCCTCATATTCACGCCTTGCCTGAAGCTCGATGATCTTTTTCTGTGGGAGTTGAAAGAAGGCCTTGTTGACGGGAAGGTAGCGAAAGAAATCGGACTCTCCGTGTTTCATTGAGATGATGAAATTCTCGGACTCAACGCCTGAAAATGCCTGCTCGATTCTGCTACGATGCCAGATAAGATCCCCTACACTGTGCGCTCCTACAGTCCACGTTCGTAAAATAAGGTTCTTTTGCGCGTTCTCAAATATTGGGAGAATCGTTTTGAGAAATGCATTCGTTTGTTTAGCCGTTTTGAGATGTAACTGAGTCAGGATAGGATCTTTGACATCTAAGCCGTCGCTCTCTCCGATGCGCATAATTAGGCCAGCTAATTCGGGCATCTGAGAGAAACACTTTTCTACTAAGCGTTCGTAATACTCATTGAGTGCGGCATGATTATTGCCAAGATTTTCTCTGATGGATGCAGTCAGAGGGAGAACATCCGTCGTAAGGTAAACATCTAAATTCTGTGCTTCATAGATGGAGAAGAGTGTTTTGAATCGTTTTTGTAGTGCTGTATTTTGCTCAGTAAGCGCAGGTCCAAGCGACGAATGAACGGTGAGGTGTGCGAGATCATCTAAAGAGACGGCTGTGTAACCGAGTTTGGATACGTGTTGAGCGAATAGCTGACTCTCTCGATAGATGTTTTCCCACTGTTCATCATCAAGAGGATCAATGTGAGAAAAATGAATCTTTGACCAATTGATTCGTTTCTTTTGATAGCCACGAAAAAATGGCCCAATGGCGTCTATGAGGAAGATATCTGACACGGATCATATCGTGTCAGATATCTCAAAAAAGAAAGGAATCTAGCTGTGACTCCTTCGTCACTAACTCAGCATCACTACCGCAGCGATGATGATCACAACGATAACAACGCCGACAATTCCAAAAAGGATGTGGAGCGTGGGGATTGCGTTTTTGCTGGATGCTAGAACAGGTTGTGGACGTGGCGCGTAGGCAGGTTCTTCAGCGTAGACAGGCTCTTGCACATATTGTGGAGCTGGAGTCTTTCCGATCTCTCTAACTTCTTCGAAGACCTTAATCGCGGCTTGGTAGCGTTCGGCAGGATCTTTCCGGATCATTGTATTCACCAGTGCTGCAAGGCGTGGATCGAGATCTGGACGTATATTTTCTACCGGCTCGACGCGGCTCTGTAAGTGTGAGGCCATTACCTGTGGAGTGGTATCGCCATCGAATGGATACTGCCCTGTAAGCGCATAGTAATAAACGCAGCCGAGTGAATAAATATCAGTTCTTTGATCGATTGGCTGTTTCTTGAACTGTTCTGGAGCCATGAAGTAGATGGAGCCCAGTAGTTCGTTCTTCTTTTCTGCCTGCTCAGCTGCAGCATGGGCGTATGTGGAAATACCAAAATCTAGTAGCTTAAGCTGAAAGCGTCCACTTGGCCACCATGTGATCATGAAGTTCTCTGGCTTAAGGTCTGAGTGGATGAGACCACCAGAATGCGCAGAAATAAGCCCTTCGAGAGATTGCTCTACGACAGATAAGAAATCTTTTTCCGTGAGTGGAGCTCGCTTCACGACTTCTTCGAGCGTGTCGCCATTGAGTAGTTCCATCACGACGAATGACTCGTCTCCGTCACGATCAACATCGTAGACATTAACGATATTAGGAGAGTTGAGCTGCGAGAGGATACGGCTCTCTTTTAAGAGAGACTCGTGCATTTCCTCTGGGGAAATGCCTTCTGCGCTGTGAAGTCTCTTAATGGCGACATCACGTTTAAGTTTAGTGTCGTGTGCAATGTAAACTGCGCCGAGGCCACCTTCTGCGATGGCTTCTTTTATTTTGTAACGCTTGAGAGCTGTGTTCATGGGCTATGAGTGAAGGCTTTATTGAATTAAGCATTTTATTACCAGCTTTGACACGCCCTTTTTTTAACAGATGTTAATTGTCTTCCTTCCGAATGCGGAATAGGCCATTTGTTGCGTTCGAGATAGGAATATTAAGTAAAAATGCAGGAGTGGATGAGGCAGGGAAGGTTTCTTCAGTTTCCCATGTTTGCTGTGAGTTAAGTCTTTCTACTACGATTCTTTCATCTGGGTGACGGAGTATCCATGTGGCTTGGAATTGGCCGTTCGTTAGGGATGTATTGAGAGAAATAATGCTGTCATCATTGGTAACAGCTTGTAAGGCGATCCTTCCGATAAGTTCGTGCGTGCGGGTAGTGGGGTGTATTTCATCCCAAAATACGAATCCATCTGGATTCTCTACCACTTCAATCGTTTCGTCATCGAATGCTGCTTCTGTGATATTTGTAAACCCGAATGCTGTAAATGAAGGATAAACGAGTTCGAATAGGCCAAATATATCTACTTCGATAATTTCTATATTCAGTTCAGAGCGAGCTTCAGATGCGATGCGTGCTAGTTCTAAGTTATAAAGCATCGTGCGACTTCGAGTCCGAGAAGAGTTAGGTGTGCCGAGTTCTCCGGGGATTTGGCTCAGGTCAGGCACGTTGTTAAGTAAAATGCGCCGCGCTCCAGAGTTGTGGAGATTATCTATATGACCCCGCACGAGGTCTGCTACTTCAGACGGAATGGCATCTTCACCATTGAGTAAGTCATTTCCGCCTATCCAGATCACACAGAGGTCATCGGGATCGAGCTGACTTGTGGGGTCTTCGTTGAAGAGGAAGGCGAGGTATTGGGCAGATAATGACTCAGCCTCGGCTCCGCCTACGGCATAGTTATTATCGCCCTCACGTGCAGGCTCTGATGCGGAGGGAAATCCTAGACCTTCTGCTAAGAAGTCAGCCCAATTTGGACCGTTACTAAATCTTCCCTGGTAGTAGGGAGGTAGGATGGGGACATTCCCTGTATCTGTGAGGCTATCCCCGAAGAAAAAGACGTCAGCTCTGCAGAGAGAGCTGATGCTTAGGAAAATGAGGAGCAGTGCTATGCGCATATGCGAACTCTCGCATAATCAGCAGCACTATTCAAACTCCACAATCATGCTAATCTCGACAGCTGCATTCAGCGGGAGAGCTGCTGCGCCGAGCGCAATACGAGCATGCTTCCCAGCTTCTCCAAAGATTTCGAGCAGGAGGTCTGAGGCGCCATTGATCACAATAGGGTGATCAAAAAAATCGGCCTCTGAGTTCACGAATCCCGCAATGCTAATGATGCGAGTCACGCGGTCGAGATTACCGATTTCGCTCTGGATGACAGCGAGACGGTTTAGGATGATGCTACGTGCTGCAGACTTAGCTGTTTCTACGGAGCACGTGGTAGGAACTTTTCCTGTGATCAGCTGCCCTTCGTCATCTGTAGGGAGTCCGCCGGAGATGTGAATCTGGTTTCCTGTGATGACGGCGTTGACGTAGCTGGCGACAGGCTTAGGCACATCTGGAAGAGTGAGTCCGAGATGCGAGATGGTTTCGTTTGGTGTAGGCATGAGAGATATTTTTTTAAAAGTGGTGGTAGATTATTCGGTCACATTGTCTTCTGAAGTAGCAGGAGAGGGGACTTCTTCGAGTTCTGGGAAGGCTGATGGCACGAGAAGGCGCATGTATCGAAGCCCTGATGCTGATAGTTCTGCAGAGCTACCAGTTCCTTTTAAGAGTTTTTTGGATTTGTAGCTCTGTTTCGTTTGAGTGCTCTTTACGTAAGTCACTGTTGGCTTCGTAACGCGTCTATTACTAGGAATGAAGTGAGTGGGGAAGCCTGAGTTCGTGAAACTGATTTCCCACGATGCGCTACGTTTCCTTATGTCTGTGGGTGAGAGCCACGGATAGGTTTTTAGCAAGAAGGGGACTTCGCCGGCTTTTCTCGGAAGAGTTATTTTAAAGTAGACGGGCTTTTTTCTGATGAATTCTGGTAGAGTGAGTGAGGGATTATTCTGAAGGCTTAAGTAGAGGCGCCCGAGATCGAGGCCTGC
>CALFDI010000093.1 GCA_937952875.1 uncultured Verrucomicrobiales bacterium | reverse complement strand
GGTCAGGTCTACCCATGGATATTGAGTTATCAGCCGACGCCTACTACTCCTTTGATGCAAGCGGTAACTTTGTAGAAATATGAGCCAGTCGCGAGATCGCTATCACTGAGCAACTCAGCTTGAACGTAGCTGTGCCTTTTGGGATAAATCACGGCTACGTCGCAGAGGGGCACGATGGAGCTAATCACATCGCCTGTCAGGTCAGTTTAGAATATGCTCTGAGCGATTCTATATCACTTACAGCACATACCACATACAACTGGGCTTTGAATGCGGATGAATCATTTCCAGACGATGATCAACTGATCGACTTTCTGCATGCTGGAGTTGGTCTTCAATGGTCATTTTAGCAATGATTCATCTTCGGCCATGGAAGAGCGATAAAAGCACTCTCGTTCACTTAGAAATTGTCTCCCTAGTTCTTTAAATATTGCTTCATTTAAGCAAGTTCTTCTGCGCGTGCACGGGCTGCTGTGACGGCGTCTATCAGTGCGTGCCTGACACCATGTTTTTCGAGAGTTGCTAGAGCTGCGATAGTCGTGCCGCCGGGTGAGGTGACTTGGTCTTTGAGCGTTGCGGGGTGAAGACCGGTTTCAGAAACCATCTTTGCAGCACCGAGAACAGTTTGCGTGGCTAGGTGTAGAGCTGTCTCGCGAGGAAGTCCATTTTTGACACCACCATCAGCGAGCGCTTCGATGATGAGATAGATGTAGGCTGGGCCACTTCCTGAGACTCCTGTCACAGCATTGATTAAATTCTCTGGCACACGTTCCGCTATGCCGACGGAGCTGAGGAGTGCATCTGCGAATTCGATCTGCTCAGATGTTGTCGACTCGCTGGCTGCATAGCCGCTGGCGCCGCATCCTACTAATGAAGGGGTATTTGGCATGCAGCGAATGACTGGGCAGTCAGGGTGTCCTGTGGCACTTGCTATGCTATCCAGTGTCATGCCTGCTGCGACCGAGATAATGAGTTTGGGCGCTCTTTCGTGAAAGAGTGAGCTCAATACAGAATCGATCTGGTAGGGCTTAACGCAGAGGAGAATGGCATCGGCCTGTTCCATGAGAGTAGAATCGTCAGCTAGGGTGAGATTATGAGCTTTCGCAAAGTCCTGAGAGCTGGCTCGGTCGGGCGCTCCGACGAGAACTGAGTCATGTGAAATGGCCCCCTGAGAGAGAGCTCCGCCGAGTAGTGCTGAGCCCATCTTGCCGCATCCGATGATTCCGAGTGTCATGATCGGAAGATGCCTGTCTCTATGTAGATGAGCAAGGCTGGGATTGTAGTTGCTTTGCGCTGAGTAGTTGGGAAAGTCTGATCATGTTGAAAACGTTGGGACTTTTCCTACTGCTGACCTTTTTCTGGCAAGCTACTGTATGTGCTGATGAGGAGCGCAAAGCTTATACGGCTATGGATGTGATTCATCCTATCGTAAAAGCCCTACCGGCCCCGGATTTCTATCCTCAGTTAGGGCGCGTAGAGATGGGGGTGCAGACGGCTTCGGAGGAGGCGCGCGAGCACGTGCTGCAAGGTGTCTCTTTGATAAATGCGACGTGGGACTTCGAGGCCTACAGACATTTCTGTGAAGCATTAAAAAAAGATCCTGACTGTCTTATGGCTTATTGGGGCGCAACCGTTTCACTGGGTAGCGGCATTCCAGAGTTCCGCGGTCAGTGGGCTGCAGCCAGCTCCTTGATGTTAGACGCGATGGGGGCAAAAGATGAGGCAGGGGAGTTCATCTACCCTGAGTATGAACGCGATCATGCCGCCTGCGCGGGAATTTTGCTCACTGATGGTCCAGCTAAAGCCTCACCGCTGTATGAGGAGATGACCCGTAAATATAAGAATGATCTCCAATCAGGGCTCATGAGTGCACTCCTCATTAAAGATGGATATGATGGCTTTGGGTCTGCCAATGAAGGACAACGCCGCGCCGAAGACCTGATCACAGCTCTTTTAAAAAAGCACCCAGATCACCCAAGCGTCCTCAGCACGTATTTGCTGATCCATTCTGAGGCGCCGAACAAAGACGAAAGAGTGAGAAGTCTGATTCTGCCCTTCGCGCGGAAGCTGACGAGACTCAGTAAGAACTTTGGGACTCATCTCCAGCTTCGTGCATTCATGGAGTGGCGTGCGGGGAATCATCTGATCTCTGAGCAAATGGCTGAGCAGGCTGAACTCTTCTACCTCGTCCATATGGACAAGCATGGTCTAACGATAGCGGATTGTGAAAAGTGGATCGTCTCACGCATTCAGCGTTGTGTGAGTATGGCTCAGCGCGGAGAGTTCTCGCAGGCTGTAGAATTAGCGAAAAAGCTCTCGGTCACTCCTATCGATCCGGGGCGATCAGCATCTTTAGGCGGCACGATCTGGCTCTGGGATGGCAGGACCTTGGCGGCACGGCTTTATCTCGCAAATGGCGCAGAGGGAGATGTGAAAAAAGCGATGGAAAGCCTCCCGACCGAAGATCAAGAAAAGCCATATACGGGTCTGACTCTTTCATCAGAGTTCATAAAAGGAATGCGTATTTTTGGAGAGCGGTTGCGCCTGATCAATGCAGGTGTGCCGGATAAGGCTGATGCTCTCGCGAAGCAGCAACAAGACCTCATCCTTAAGCTTAGTCAGCGGCGAGATGAAGCTCTCGTTTCCAAGGCTATATCAGAGTGGTATCGCTCAGTGCGTGCTCTAACGATCTGGGATTTTGAAGCGAAAGGGCGGGCTGCCATGAGGCGACACGGCAATGATAAAAAGAGTGCCTACAACTGGTATAGTAGCGCAAATGATCGTCAGACCTTGCCGAATCTTTCGAGAGTGCCTCTGATAGCTTATCCAATGGAACTCCTAGTAGCAGAGTATTTCATGTCGCAGGAGAATTTAGACGATGCAGCAGCGAGAATCGAAAAAGCTCTGGAGATGTTCCCTAATCACCTGCCATCCCTCAAGTTGTATGAAACGTGTCTACGAAAGCAGGGAAAAACTGAACTGGCTGACCGTGCTAAGGCACAGATCGAATACACACAGAAGCCGCCAGTGAAAGAGTAGTCATTCTCACAACGGCTAGCCTGGAGGCCACAGAAGTTGGCGCCCGCCGAGTAGGTGGATATGCATGTGTGGAACGGTCTCTCCGCCATGTGGACCGTTATTGATCACGACGCGGAAGCCGCTTTCTAAGATGCCTTCAGTCTTCGCAATGTCAGATATCCGAGTCATCATGTGACCCAGCACAGCCGCATCTTCACTCTGCGCCGCGCCAATACGTGGAATAGGCTTTTTCGGGACCAGGAGTAAATGCGTCGGGGCTTCAGGTGAGATATCGCGAAAGCAGAGGCAGAGATCATCTTCATAGACGATGTCAGCGGGAATCTCACGGTCTGCTATTTTCTCAAATAAGGTCTTTTCCATAGGTTATGTCGAAGTTTCTAGAACGAGATGAACTGAGCGTGTCGGCTCAGAATACTTAGAATTGTAGTTTTTAATAAATCCAAGAATGTCTGCGGCGAGAGCATCACACTTCCGCGTCCAACGCTTACTCTGGTGTAGCATTAAGACCGTATCCCTGATGTCTGTGATCTTGATTTGTTCGACACCGTAGGTCGTAAGTTCCTCGAGTTCGCAGTTTAATTGCTGGAAAAATCCTAGCTCAAAGGCGAAGTCTAAGTCTCGCATGGTATTTGCTAAAGAAATAGTAATAGGTGGGCTGATGACAGTGAGGTGATCAGCAATGGCGTCGCACTGAATACGTCGGAGCATGCGCTCAATGCGGATATACAGATCTTCGATAGGCAGTAGGCTGAGTGGGCAGCTATGCTCGAGGTAGTGAATGATGCCGATGCAAATATCATCGACGCACGGGAAGTCACTTCTCCCAGCAGACACCGCAGCGCGAGAGATAGCCTCTCGTATCCACGTCGTATCATAGCCGATCACCTGATGGTGTGTGCCTATGAGTAAAGCGGGACGTTTGCCAATGGGGCAGATCACGGAATCTGAAGAGTAGGGGGAGGAATGAAGTGGAAGAAGTGCTGAAAGACCAATTATGTTTCTTTGAAAAGTTTACGCTGATTCTTATCGCGCATAGATCGCTTCTCGAGGACTTGAATCTCGCGAATGAACTCGCCGACATCATCGAACTGGCGGTAGACCGAGACGTAGCGAACATAGGCGACCGGATCGATATCACGCAGCTTCGTCATGACTTTTAGACCGATGGCTTTAGCAGGGATTTCATTCACATTATCGCGGTGTAACTCGACGACGATTTCCTCCACTGCTCGCTCTAAGCGATCCATAGAGACTGGGCGTTTTTCACAGGCCTTGACCAGACCTTGGCGGATTTTTTCACGATTGAGTGATTCGCGCTCGCCACCACGCTTGATCACACGGAGCTCGGTCCGTTCGATCGTCTCGTAAGTGGTATAGCGGTAGGAGCATTCTGTGCACACACGCCGCCTGCGGATCGACGTCCCATCTTT
>CALFDI010000092.1 GCA_937952875.1 uncultured Verrucomicrobiales bacterium | reverse complement strand
GAATTTGATGCTTTCTAGCTAGACTACTCAAGCTCCTCCGCGGCACAAATGCCACTCCCATACCTAAGCTGACGAGTTGGTTCATGAGGTCAAAATCTTCAAGCTCCATCGATTCTTTTAACTGCCATTTCTGACGCCTTGCCCAGCGATCAATCAGGCTACGAATCTCTGTCCCTTTCGAAGGCAAGAGCCACTTCTGAGAGCTTGCCCAGTGCTTAAAGTCCTTTTCTTTCGGAAGCTCTATCTGAGCAGGTGCAACGATAACAAACTGATCCTCCATCTCGTGCTTTACTACGACAGTGCTAGGAAGAGACTTCGGCTTTGTAAAAATCCCTAAATCTAAGCTGTTTGCACTCAGTTGATTTAAGAGCGTTACTTCATCAGCCTGGGAGACAAGAATCGTCACATCTGGATGAATCTGTTGCTGGGCATGAAAAATCCCAGGAATATGAGCGAGCGCGAGCCCTTGAGAAATACCCACTCGAATCTCACGAGGCACTTCTAAGTAATCTTCCCGAACCCTGCGCAAGGCACCAGAGAGGATGTTTGGGATCGACTCGGTTTCCCGCAAAAAAACAGCTCCTACCTCATTGAGGCACACAGAGCGAGTGGTTCGATCAAAGATCTTAATACCAAGCTTTCCCTCCACATTTTGCACTTGGCGGGTCAGCGCACTTTGAGAAATTCCTGCCTCTTCAGACGCAGCGGTAAAGCCACGATGCTTTGCCACAAGCCTGAGCAAGTAGAGCGCATAAAGATCAATTTCGGGAGACTGAATATTCATTCTTAAAACACATTAATCTATCAATTTAATGAATTTAACACAATTTAAAAAATGAAGCATTCTCCAGATATGGCTGAATACACAGAAAAGAATCCCCTCAACTCCTCTGGAAAATACTACAATGATTTGAGCTGTATTGATTGTGGTATGTGCCCAGATATCGCTCCTACGCTCTTCACTCGCGATAATGACGAGGGACTTTCCTACGTCTTCAAACAACCTGAGACAGAGGAAGAGATGCAACTCGCCGAGGAGGCTCTAGAGAGTTGCCCAACAGAATCGATTGGGAGAAATGGCGAAGAATCCAGCACCTTGACTCTTTAACCTGAATCTCAGAAACTAGCCTTATGCCAGACCAACCACTTCTTCTTGTTATCGGTGGGCCGAATGGTGCAGGAAAGACAACCTTCGCGCGGGAATATCTGACGCGAGAAATGAAGGGGCTACGTTTTCTAAATACGGATGAAATTGCACGCGGACTGTCTCCTTTCGATGTTGATTCGGTCGCGTTCAAGGCCGGACGCATTTTTCTGGAGGAAGTGAAGGAAGAAATCGCGGCAAAGAGGAGTCTTGCAATCGAGTCGACTCTAAGTGGGCGGGCGCATGCAAAATTACTAAAAGAAGCTAAAGAGGCTGGTTATCTCGTGCGCATACACTTTCTGTGGATTCCCTCTGCAGATTTTTCACGGAAGCGAGTCACTCGTCGTTTTAAACATGGAGGTCATGATGTTCCTACTGAAGCGATAAAAAGGCGTTATCCTAAAATTCTAACAAATTTAACGCAATTATACTTACCGTTGGCTGACTCTTGGAAGATGTGGGATAGCTCGGCCAAACCTCCTAAAATACTCGCAATCTCAGGCGAACATGCTATTTCTTCTGTAGCAGACTATTTATCTGATGATCACAAATCGTAAAATCACTCGAGAAGGGATGAAAGAAAGCGAATTAGACGAGGAGTCTAAACTCGCTCTTCGTGCGATGCGTCGCGCCTCTCGTCAGGTGACTAAGCTTTATCGTCAACACAGCCTAGAAATCATCACCACCGATAAGGATGGTAAGATGATCAGTGTGAAGCCTTAAGGATTAGCTTTCGCAATCAGGGCTAGCTTCTGTTTTTTACTCAAGGCTTTAATACGAAGTTCTTCTTTGGAGGCTTCTGAGCGGTTGCCGATTTCGGCTTGGTAGACGAGTTCTAAGGGGCCTTTCCCTCGGGTGTATTTTGCTCCTTTCGGTGCTCCTGATTCGTGCTCGAAAAAGCGGCTTTCGACATCTTTCGCGATGCCTGTGTAGAGGGAGCCGTCGCCACAGCGAATGATGTAAACAGACCAGAGTTCACCACTTTGTTTAAGGTGAGTATTCCAGTCAGCTAGCTTAGCCAGATCGCGAGGTTCAGCACGTGCGATCATGCGGTCCCTCCGCTCTTCGGCAGAGCAGTTCATACGATGTATCTCGACCTTCTGCCCAAAACGTTTTTTCAGAGATGCAGACCATTTACTGTCTTTTGATTCGCTCGTGAAAGGACCAGCTATCACAACTGGAAGACGTGCCGCATGAGAGACTGCTAGATCGAAAAGCGTCTCGTAAACTGGATCTCGATACGCCGCTTTATAGACAGGTGAGTCACGATCATTTTCATCCAACCCAGCGAGAATTAAGCCTGCTTTGACAAGACGTTCAGTGACCTGATCGCTATCGAGAAGGATCGCTCCGAGTTCATTAGCCAGCTCTGTGGCATACGTTGTCTTTCCACTCGCAGGCGGTCCACAGACAATGTGGATGTCTTGCATGAGCTTTAAACCTCGTCTTCTTCCTCAGGTGGAGCCGTTGGGATCTTGGCAACTTCATCCAAGAGATTGACAACATCTACACCGCGAGCTGCTGACTCATCCGTGCGGAAGGATAAAACAGGTGTCTGTTTTAACACAACGCGCTTCGCGACACGATTTTGAATGATGCCGTGCTTATCATTGAGCTTTGATAAGACAAAGCTCGGACTACCACCTAGGACACTCACGAAGACTTTTGCCTCCTTGAGATCTTGAGTCACATCTACGTCTGAAATGGTCACAAGTGAGCCATTGAATTCAAATTCGCGCTGGATGACGGAACTGATTTCGCGCTTCAGTAGCTCATTAATTCGGCTCAGACGTTGGGACATAAAGGTGTTATTTGTTGGTGGTTATTTTTTGGTGGGGGCTCTGTTCTTTACAGGCGAGAGCACCGTAACACCTCGCAATTAGAGCTTTTGCTCGATGCGCTCGAGAGTGTAGCACTCGATGATGTCACCTTCTTCATATCCGTCAAAGTCGCCCAGACGAATACCACATTCGATGCCTTGCTTGACCTCATCCACTTCATCCTGGAAGCGGCGAAGGGTGGACATTTTGCCATCGAAGACAGGAATACCACCGCGCATCACGCGAGCATGAGCTGTGCGGGTGACTTTTCCATCTTTGACGATACAACCGCCAGCCTTGGTCTTATTACCTTTACCGATGACGCGGAAGACTTGCTTCACCTCTGCATGGCCAATGACGGTCTCACGCATCTCAGGATCGAGAAGTCCGAGCATGGCTTCTTTCACCTGATCGAGAAGTTCGTAGACGATCGTGTAGAGCTTAATCTGAACGCCTTCGCGCTTCGCTGCAGCGACGGCCTTAGGCTCGACCTTGGTGTTAAAGCCTAGGACGACAGCATCTGAAGAGCTTGCCATGAGAATATCATTTTCAGATATGGCGCCAGCAGCGACTTTGATGAACTTTGCTTCGACTTTATCAGAATCAATTTCTTCGACTGCACCTTTGATCGCTTGGATCGTGCCTTGGACATCACCTTTTAAGATAAGATTAAGGCGAGCCTTCGATTCACCGACATTGGCGAAGGAAAGAATATCTTCCATCCGGCTCTTCATAGGTGAGATGAGACGATTTGCACGAAGCTCTGTTTGACGTTCGTCAGAGAGCTTTTTCGCAGCTTTTTCGCTATCCATCACGACGAGTTCGTCGCCTACGTTTGGCACTTCAGCAAAGCCGAGAACTTGTGTTGGTAGGCCTGGACCGACAGATTTGACCTTTTTCCCATCGTCATCTAGCAGGCTCTTGACCTTACCAGCGAATGGTCCGCAGATGAATGCAGCTCCGTTTTTGATAGTGCCAGTCTCTACGATGATCGATGCAGTCGGGCCACGACCAGGCTCGACTTTTGCCTCAATGACGACGGCGCGAGCATTCGCTTCCGGGTTCGCCTTTAGTTCGAGCACTTCAGACTGAAGCGCTAGCAATTCGAGTAAATTATCAACGCCGGTTCCTTTAGTAGCTGAGACTTCTACGCACTCGACATCTCCACCGAGTTCAGTCGGCTGCAAGCCAACTTCTAGTAGCTGAGTCTTAGCGCGCATCGGGTCAGCAGTGGCCAGGTCACACTTGTTAATGGCGACAATGATCGTCTTTCCAGTGCGCTTCGCGTGCTCGATAGCCTCTTTTGTCTGAGGCATGATGCCATCATCCGCAGCGATCACGATGACTATGATGTCTGTGATATCTGCCCCTCGTGTCCGCATCTGGGAGAAAATGGCGTGACCAGGTGTATCGATAAAGGTGACAGGCTTCCCAGCAACGTCCACGGAGTATGCACCGATGTGCTGAGTGATTCCTCCAGCTTCTTTTGCTGTGACGCGACTCTTCCTGATGTAATCGAGCAGAGATGTCTTACCGTGGTCGACGTGACCCATGAATGTGATGATCGGAGCACGGAGCTGTTGCTCAGCTTCCTTCTCAACTTCTGGCTCAGGCTCAGAAACATCTTCTTCCGCTTTATGCACGCCGCCTCCAGATTGGCGCTTCTCACGCTCGAAGGTGAAACCGTGAAGTTCACAGATCTCAGCAGCAGTCTCAGGCTCGATCGCCTGATGAGGTGCGACGAAGACTTGCATCTTAATCAGGTCCGCCATGACTTGGAATGGCTTTAGCCCCATGACTTCTGCAAGCTCGCTTACGATGATTGGTGGCTTCAGTGTGACGATCTTATTTTCTAAATCGACGACTGGCCCACTCTGTTCGTCTACTTTCTCATCAACAGTAGCGTCTGATGATTCATTGCTCTCAGTCTTGATGAGATCAGGATCGAGAGTCCCACCAGCTTGAATTTTTGAAATGGTCGGAAGAGCTGATTTTGCAGCGCCTTTCTTTTTGACCAATTTTTTGCTCGTATCCTCATCGAAGATATCAAGAGCAGTCGCCTTGGCCGCCTCGACCTTAGACGGCTTCTCTGCCTCCGCTTGGCGTTGCCGCTCGCGACGAGACATCGACTTTTCTTCAGCGACGGCTGCCTTCTTTTCGACTTTGGCTGCTTTCTTGGCAGCTTCTTCTTCGAAGAGATCGAGGACCTTGGCTTTTTTTACTGCTGCCTTTTTGGCAACAGTCTTCTTAGCAGCGGCTTTTTTCGCTGCCTTTTTAGCGCTAGTCTTCTTAGCAGCTTTTTTTGCTGAACTCGGTTTCTTATCGTTATCTGCCATGGGCTCGGAGGGGGATGGTCACTTCGCATGTGATGCGAGTGTCCATATAATGAAGGAAATCTAGGTTAGGCCTCGGCTCCTTCAGCCGGGGATTCAGGAGTAGCGTCTACAAGTTTTGCAACAGCTGCCTGGGCTTTTGCGACGATATCCGCCGCTTCTTCTTCAGAAATTTCAAGGGCACCAGCGACGTAATCCGCAGGCATCTGAGAGACCATTTCAAGATTCACTCCACCAGCTTCTAAGAGCTTGGCAGCAGGAGCAGCTGAAAGGCCTAGCTCTTGCGCTACGATCGTAGCAGCATCAGCAGCAGCAGCATTGAACTGGTCACGCTTTGTCTCATCCTTACGCACCTGAACATCCCAGCCGAGTAGCTTAGAGGTGAGGCGAGCATTCTGACCGCGGCGACCAATCGCCTTGCTCAGCTCTTCTTCGTCGACGGTAACGTTTACGATTTTATTCTCTTCGTCTAGTGTGACAGAGCGCAGAGTTGCTGGCTTGAGTGCTTCATTTACGAACTCTACCACATCATCGCTCCAGCGGATGATATCGACTTTCTCGTTATTGAGCTCACGGACGATATTTTTCACTCGTCCACCACGGAGGCCAACGCATGCCCCTACAGGATCGACTTTTTCGTCATGACTCCAGACAGCGACCTTCGTGCGGTAACCTGCTTCACGAGCAATTCCGCGTAGCTCAACAGTCTGATCATTGATCTCGCTCACTTCAGCTTCGAAAAGGCGGCGCACAAAGTTTGGATGACTCCGCGATAAGATAATCTCAGGCCCACGGTTCTCATTCTCAACGGAGACGACATAAGCACGGAGGCGGTCGCCAACGTTGTAATCCTCTGTCACCACACGCTCGCGAGATGGCATACGCCCTTCGAACTTCCCTAGATCAATCAAGACGTCACTTTTCTCAAAGCGGCGAACAGATCCAGAGACGATATCGCCAGCACGATCCTTAAACTCATCGTAGAGCATTTCCTTCTCAGCCATGCGAAGGCGCTGCATCATGGTCTGCTTTGCTGTCTGGACAGCGATGCGACCAAAGCCTTTCGGTGTAACATTAAAATCTACTGTATCTCCGAGTTCTGCCTCTGGCTTCTTCTTCTGCGCGAGAGTGAGCGGAACCTCATTGAACTTATCCACGTGATCATCATCAGCGACGACTGTGAGTGTCGCGAAAATCTTAGTCTCCCCTTTCTTTGTATCGATCTCGCCATGAAGGACTTCGATCTTGTCGGCACCGGGCACCATCTTGCGGTATGCTGAAATGAAGGCATACTCGAGGGCGGCTTTCACGCGGTCGCGGTCAATGCCTTTTTCTTTTTCGTAATAGTCGATGAGAGCGACGATGTCGTTAGTCATGATGGTGGAGTCTGGAGACACAAAAGAGCGGGTCGGAAACCCACTCTCATCAGCGTCAAGAGTTATCGTGGCGCGGGTCATATAGGCTCACACCAGCTCGCGCAAGACTAAAGCAAGCGGCAGGGTCACTAATCTGAGCTTCTATCACCTTCTGAAAGACTTGTTCGGAAGATTTCTAATAATTCTTCCATCATATTCGTCTTTTTCTAGAGAATGTAATGCTAGAGACAGAGAGACCTCACCTCTGTTTTGTAGAAAAAAATTCTCAGCATCTCCTTTTTCAACTTGTCGCCTTGAGCCACATTTGATTTCTTTATTTTAAATAATACCTTTTCCCTTAT
>CALFDI010000091.1 GCA_937952875.1 uncultured Verrucomicrobiales bacterium | reverse complement strand
GCTCTTTGATCTAGTGATCATCGATGAATCGAGTCAATGCGATCTGGCCTCAGTTATCCCCTTGCTGTTTCGAGCAAAACGTGTCGTTTTTGCAGGTGACTCTATGCAGCTTAGGCACGTCTCTTTTCTTTCAAATGAGTTCGTTAAGCGAGCGGCAAAGTCTTTGGATGACAACCAACTCGATAGCCTGCACTTCAGGAATCGCAGTGCGCTGGATCAAGCCATGGACATCGCAGCGCCTGTAGGAGCCACGACCTTTCTCGACGAGTATTTTCGTAGTCCCATGGGGCTCATCTCATTCAATAATTCTGAATACTATGCTGGAAAACTTCGAGCCATGCTCCCAGAGGTGTTAGATCATCCAGTAAAGCCAGTTTTACATGCTTTAGCAGGAACACGTTCGACTCAAGGAGTTAATCAAATTGAGGTGACTGAGGTTTTATCCTTTTTGAAAAAACTGATGAAATCAGGTGACAAGGCCAGCATAGGTATTCTTTCCCCATTTCGTGATCAAGTGGATGCGATCGAACAGGCTCTAGTGAAAAAGTTGACTACAACTCAGCTGGATCGCTGCCTTCGAGATAACAACCTAAGGGTCGGCACTCCTTTCGAATTTCAAGGTGACGAACGGGACATCATGTTACTTTCGCTTTCATTGGATGATGAAAGCTCGTCCATGGCTCTGCGTTACTTTGAGAGTGATGGAGTCTTCAATGTCTCAACCTCTAGAAGTCGCCGTCAGATGCATGTGTTTTATTCATTCTCACCAGAGTTCTTGCCTTTGAAAAGTTCACTTAGACGCTTCATGTCAGGTGCAGAAAGCATCACTCCTGAAAACAAGTGGATAGATAATTTATCGAGAGAGTCAAAGGATGTGATTTCGCAAGAACTGGGAGACAGCGAAGAGCTTCTCATCGGCACAGTCGTTGCTGGCATCTCAGTCGATGCTCTCGCAAAGCGTGATAAGACACTCTACGCCTATGACCTTATCGGTTTCCCCGGCGAAGAAGGCAGAAGCCTACATAAAGAAGACATCCATATTCTCAATCGGGCTGGCATCGTCTACCGCGTGATCACATATCGAGACTTTAAAGAAGAGCTGCAACTACGATAAACACCGTAAAAAACTAACTTACCTCTACGATTTGCGCGTCGCCAGATAGAGACAGTGGCGGGCGCGCTTTGCTTTCTCGTGGGCTTTTGCGGCGAATTCTTCGACATTAAAACCTGCTTTCACGAGCATTTTTTTGAACTTAGGCGCTGGCTCGGATAGCCAGTAAGTGAGCGTGCCCTGAGGGGTGATCACTTGGCGTAATTTGTCTAAAAAGCCAGCCGTGTATAAGCGATTATTCCCTGAGGTGATGAGATCATCCGGTGTGTTATCTATATCGAAAAGAAGCGAATCGTATGAGCCCTTCTTGGCAGATGAGATGATATCGTAGAGATCGCCTTGGATGATCGTCGTCCGTGGATCTTCGAGCAGAGGGCCATTGAACTCGACGAGGTGCGTCTTATTCCACTCGATCAGCGGAGGCATCAGCTCGGCCACATCGACAGTCGCTGGGCTCCCAACCAGTTCAAGAGTGCGCTTCAGAGTAAAGCCCAAGCCGAGACCACCGATCAGAACCTTTGGGTGCTTCGGACGACTACTCGCGCCTTCTAAGATTCTTTGGCAGCCGACGTCTGCGAGCATCATTTCTGAATACGTGAGCGAGGTGCTCATGAGCTCGAAGCCGTTGTATTTCAGATAAATCTTCCCATCGTGCTTATGCAGAGAATACACGGTGCCATCTGGCATATGAGCTTCATCGAGCTGCACGTAAGGTTTCATGCACGGGAGAGTTTCACATGATGATACGCTTTGGTAGACCTTTTTCAGAGACTCTCGTGTCTCTCGACTCGCTCTCTGACTGCTATCTGAGAATGAGACTCGATTTTTCAGATGATTCAGGCTTTTCTCTCTCCACACATGCCCATTCCTCAAAAAGGCGCTAAGCCAATCAATCACCGCGACACTCAGTATATGTGGAACGTCAAAAGCACTGGGAAATTCAGTGAACTCTACGTCGAACTCACTGAGACAATCGATGGGCAGATTCTCGTGGTCGAAAGCCCGAAAGTCTTCGACTGGGAGATCATTCCGAATGCTATCGACTGGGCGAATGCGAATGGCTGGAAGAATCGTGAAACCCATCCAGACATGCGTATCAGATTCACACGTAAGGGCTTCATCCACGTAGGCGATGACTAAGGCGCTGCCGTCTCCTCGCTACGAAGTCTCCGTAGCTAAGCTGAGGAGAAATCTCGAACTCTTAGCAGATATCCGCGACCGCGGGCAGTGCCAGATCGTCCTAGCTCAGAAAGGGTTCTCCCTCTGGCACACCTACCCGATCATCTCAGACTATCTCGATGGCTGCTGCGCGAGCGGTCTCTGGGAAGCACGGCTCGCACATGAGGAGATGGGCAAGCACGTTCTCACGTATTCGCCCGCCTACGCGGCAGAGACAATTCCAGAACTCTGCGACATTTCCACCCACCTAGACTTCAACTCACTCTCTCAGTGGGACGCATTTAAGAGTCAAATCATAGCTCACCCGCGCTATCTCTCTGGCGATCTCCGCTGCGGCCTTCGGATCAATCCCGAGCACTCCACCGGCGCAACTCCACTCTATGACCCCTGCTCCTCAGGATCTCGACTGGGCATCACGGCTGATCAGTTAGAAAATGCCGACCTCTCCGGCATCAGCACGCTGCACTTCCACACACTCTGCGAGCAAGGCTTCGACGACCTATCCAGCACTATGGATGCCGTAGAAGAAAAATTTGGACATCTTCTCCGAAGCGACACCATCACAGAACTCAACCTCGGTGGTGGCCACTGGCTGACAAAGCCTGACTACAATCGCGAAGGACTCATCGTCTTTTTAAAAGAGATCCGTGAACGCTACTCGCTAGAGGCACTCTGGCTGGAGCCTGGTGAAGCTGTGGCGATCCATACGGGCATCCTAGTATCCACAGTCTTAGATATCGTTCGGAATGGTGACACTGAGATCGCGATCTTAGACGTGTCTGCGACTGGCCACATGCCCGATGTCCTAGAAATGCCCTACCGGCCAGATGTGCTAGAGTCATCCGAGAAAGGTCTCACCTATCAACTAGGCTGCCCGACTTGTCTCGCGGGTGATGTGATCGGGAAGTATGCATTCCCCCGCCCTCTCAAGATCGGCGACACCATCACCTTCGATGACATGGCACACTATACCATGGTGAAGACGACTACATTTAATGGAGTCCAGCACCCCGCTATCGTGCTGGACCATGAAGATGGAAAGAAAGAGATCGTGAGGGAATTCACCTACGAGGATTTCAAAGCGCGGCTAGGCTAACTGAGCCAGAGCCTCTTCAAAACTGCCAGCGACCTTATGGCCAGTCGCCTCGACTGCATTTGCCATCATGAGATTATCAGTGAGATCACCAAAGCTCTCGATCGTTTTCCCGTAAGGGTCCTTCGGGCCATCATCAGTCCAAGTCACAGCATCATCACCAAAGCTCTCGATCACTCGCTGGGAAAAAGGCCGTAGATCCTCAGTGTATCCGAGCACCGGCTTCCCCTGGGCACGCATATAGCCCATCTCATAGGCCGTCCCCGTATCCATGCCGGGACCATGCCACGGAGTCATGTTCGCTAGGATGACATCGCAGGAATCCATCAGGGCCTCATTCGCTACGCCTATTCTCAGACCCGTCTCGCGCGTGAGAGAAAAGTCCTCGATGACATTGTCGAGCGGGAACACCCCTTCGTGACCGTATTTCTCACAGATCTGCTTCTTTTTCTCCCCTATCGCCACAGCATCCGGCTCGAAGACATCTGGCCCCGCTAAATAAATTCTCATGCATGTAGCTATATCGATCGAGTCCGAAAAACGAAAGCACTTCTCACTGGCACGTGAGCCGCTACACTTTGTGGCAGATGAGTTCAGACACACACCAGCCACACGTCGCCATTGCATGCGACAAGTTTAAGGGATCCCTCAGCGCCACTGAAGCTTGTCAGGCTGTCGCTGCTGGACTCCCTCAGGGCTGGACGACTTCTATCGCTCCCATTGCTGATGGCGGCGAAGGCTTTTCAGATACTATGAGAACCGCTCTCGGTGGGGAAAAGATCGCCTGCCAAGTGAAAGACCCGCTCGGCAGGATCATCACAGCGCACTACTCCATCTGCCCGACTGATGAAGGCCAGGTCGCGATCATGGAAATGGCGGAGGCTAGCGGTCTAAACAGAGTGACAGATGGCACAGCGAACATCATGCAATCCTCCACCTACGGCACAGGCGAGATGATTCTCGATGCTACGGATAAAGGAGTAGATCGCATCATCATAGGCATCGGAGGTAGCGCGACGAATGATGGTGGCTGCGGTATGGCACGCGCCCTCGGCGTCGTCTTCTATGACCGTCATGACCGCGAGATCTCAGGGAATCCAGCTGAACTCAAGGAAATCGATCATGTGGACACAGCAAAACTGAAAAAGCTGCCCCCGATCACCGTCGCCTGTGATGTGGATAATCCCCTCTGCGGAGCGAATGGTGCAAGCGCTGTCTTCGGCCCTCAGAAAGGAGCCAGTGATACTGAGATCACAACACTCGATGCGATGCTAGACCGCGTCGCTAAAATCCTTAAACGCCAGGATTATGCAAAGCGTCCCGGCGCAGGAGCTGCAGGTGGGCTAGGCTTTGGGCTTATGGTCTTTGCAAAGGCCACACTTACACCAGGATTCGACCTTGTCGCACAGACTCTTAATCTCGAATCCCTACTGAAGACAGCTGATCTTGTGATCACGGGTGAAGGCTCCATGGATGCTCAGACGCTACAGGGAAAAGGCCCAGCTGGAATCGCCATGATGGCACGTGACCTCGGGATCCCATCGCTTGGTATAGGTGGCCGCGTGACAAAGCATATAACCGCATCTCGTCTCTTCGATCATACGCTTTCTCTCGAAGAGACCGGCAAGCCGCTCGATGAACTTATGGAACACGCCGCAGAGCTGATCACAGAGCAAGTTCGTGCATCCTCAGACTTGCTCACCGAACTGGTCTCCGCTTAGTTCGGGGCCAGTTATGAATGTCGTATACCTTTTTTCCGGTCAAGGTGCTCAAAAAGTGGGCATGGGCCAAGACCTCGCAGCAGCTTATCCCGTAGCCGCCGAACTCTTTTCTCAAGCCAATTCCGCTCTCGGATGGGACCTTTCAAAGGTCATGTTCGAAGGCCCAGAAGACGAGCTAACGCGCACCTCACGTTGCCAGCCAGCTCTTTACCTGCATGGGCTCGCCTGCCTTGCAGTTCTTAAGGAAAAAGTGCCACATCTGACTCCCGTCGCAGCAGCAGGACTCTCCCTTGGTGAATTCACAGCACATGCAGCAGCAGGCTCTCTCGACTTTGCCTCAGGTCTAGAACTCGTCGCCAAACGAGGCTCATACATGGAAGACGCCTGCAATTCCTCTGCAGGCAGCATGGCAGCCATGATCGGTGGAGATGAATCTGCCGTGACAGAACTTGCAACTGAGACCGACGTCGATGTCGCCAACTTTAATGCCCCAGGACAGATCGTCCTCTCAGGCAGTGAAGAAGGCATTGATAAAGCCGTCGCTGGAGCAAAAGAAAAAGGCATTCGTATGGCGAAAAAGCTCAAAGTCGCAGGTGCTTACCACTCGCGTCTCATGCAGCCAGCGCAGGATAAGCTAGCAGCTGAGCTGGCACAGACTGATTTTGCGACACCAGCGATCCCAGTCATCTGTAACTTCCGCGCTGAAGCCGTCAGCTCACAAGAAGACATCCGTGAGACCCTCGCGAATCAAGTCACAGGCTCCGTGCGCTGGACCGCATCGATGCAAAAACTCATCGCAGAAGGAAATACGACCTTTATAGAACTTGGACCTGGAAAAGTGCTCGCTGGCCTCATGTCTCGCACTGATAAGGCAGCGAAAGTCATCAGCATCGAAGACGTCGCAAGTCTCGAAGCTGCCATTGAAACACTGACCTCATAGAGCAAACCGCCTAAATCAGGCATCAAATACACAAGTCTCACCCCATAACACAGCACAACCGATTAAGTAAGATATTCTATTTAGGAATATGAAGTAATACTAACTCCTAATTAAGAGAAGTGGGCATTTTCTTTTATGAGATATTCAAGGTTTTAAAAGGTAATCACGGGAATTACTCATAGACAGATAGATGCGAAACATTCAAACTACTCATATCAACGGAAATTTTTGGAAAAAACGC
>CALFDI010000090.1 GCA_937952875.1 uncultured Verrucomicrobiales bacterium | reverse complement strand
TCCCTCTTCTGACTCATTCCGTAGACGCGACCAACGCGCCGCCATCGACAGCAACTCTCCCTCCGCAGCGAGTTATGGACGTCCGCGAATATGAAATCGGTGTCGAAATCGGGTCTCGCGCGTTCTTTGCCAGCTCTGCTTACAATGGCAACCTCGCCACAGCTCAATCCGTCGCGCAATCGCTTGTAACAAATTTAGATCGACGCTTCCTCCATGCAGCCGGAATTAAACACCGCCTTGGAACAGTCATTATCCGGACAGATGTTGGGTCTGATCCTTTGAGAAACTCTGTCACAGAAACTGGAGCTGGCTCTGCGGCAAGCAGTAGTTTAAGTGCATTTCGAGATTATTGGAATACGAATCCAGACATTGACCCGAATGATCCTAGCCAAGGAAAAATAGGAACATCACATGACTTAGCCGTCTATCACGTATTCTCTGCACCTTCCGGGCTGGCATATGTTAATAGTGTCGGTGGTAGATCTCGCTACGCTACGACAGGAGGTAGATCTGCCTCCAGCTGGGCGAATGGCACCGTAGCTCACGAATTTGGACATTCATGGAACTTAGGGCATGTGAATGACGGCCCCATTAACAATTACGATTACGATAGTGGAGAGGCTCCACCGTCCTTATTTTATGAATCGCGACCACGATCAGACGGAAACAGTGCAGGCGGTTCACATACATTTATCAGCATCATGGATGGACGAGGCCAACATAATATTAGCCGACTTTCCAGTGATGAGGCAAATACAGTATTTAACGCACGCCAGTCCCGCCTCTCAGTTGGAGATGTCATTGCGTCACCTGGCCCGATTAAGCCATTTGGCAGACGTGACTCAGCGAACGCCAACGGACTCCCGATCACAATCGATGTCATCGCAAACGACTACGATGCGAATAATGATGTATTAGACGTGGCACTCAGAGACACGGTGAGTCAAAGAGGAGGCATAATTAGTCTTTCCCAAGGAACAGGTCCTGGCGGACGGAATGAAATCATTTACTCTCCACCTAGTAACTACACCGGACCTGACTTTTTCCACTATGATGTCTGCGATAGCACAGGCCTCAGAGACTGGGGTGCGTGCTATGTGCAAAATCTAGGACCTACAGTGGTCAACCTCGCTGACAGCAGGTATTTTTACGATTTAGGCACACCGTCGTCTCCTGTTTTTACAGGAACAAGCGATCCTTATCAGCGCATATCTGAATTAACATTCGGCGACATCTACTTTACATCAAATGGTTCGTTTCCAGTTGAGTCACGGGACCGTGAAAGCAACGGCCAGATCAGCAATGTGAATAATATTAACCGCGACCACATTCGCATGCGCTCATCTGGCACATTCACCCATAAACTCGCACCGGGTAGTTATGATATACTATTTACTGTAGGAGATGCCACTGAGAACACTAATCCGATCACATTCACTGCGGAAGGAACGGACACTCTCACAACTGCCTCACATGTTCCTACAACGTTTACAAATTACACATTAGAGGGTGTTGGGGTTACGGACGGTGAACTTAATGTCTCCATTGATGTTCTTGGTTTCTCTGCCAATATTACGCGTATTATCATCACGCGGGTAGGCATCGCTGTTGATCCTAGCACTCTAGTCTACAATTATGATTTAGGTTCTACGAGTTCACCTGTCCAAAATGGATTGACCCAATTGACTCCATCCATCGCAGGAGATGTCTCATGGAGCGGTGACCCAGTCAGCGCCGTAGACAACGGGTCTATCCAAGGAGTGAATAATATTAATCGTGATTATATTACAGGAGCAGGCACTTCTACATTTAATCACAAACTTCCCAATGCCACTTGGAGAATCTCACTCAATATGGGAGACGCGACCGAGTCTTTCGATGACATCGTCGTTCGTGCAGAAGGCATTACCATCAGTAGCGATATCGATCTCCCTGCCGGCCAATACTCTGGATTAAATACAAGTGGCGTCACTCCTACGACGAGTAGCTTCGATGTGGTTGTGAGTGATGGTGAATTAAACCTCGAATTTTCCGACGCAGGCGGATCGACTCTCGCGTGGGTCGTAAATCGCATGACTCTCAGACGGATCGATGGAGATGCTGATGCTGATACTTATAGTGACTTTTTAGAGCTAGCTGCAGGCACAGATCTCAATGATCCACTTGATATTCCGACAATCACGAGCAGAGACCTCGCCGGCTACTGGCCGTTAGATGAAGATTCAGGCGAAACCGCTGCTGATGCGAGCGGAAACGGTCTCGACGCTCTCTGGCAAGGTAATCCCGGTGAGAACAGTTGGGTCAATGGACTCATCGGTCGGGGGGCTCAAATAAATGATGAAGACGGAGGTAGCGGCACTGAGCACTTTAGCATTTCTAATCTCTCATCATTAAACGGCGAAGAAAGATTCAGTATCTCACTCTGGTTTAACCAAGATGTGGAAACGAATAACAATTCGTCATATAATGGCCTATTCATGACGCGTGACATGCGCACAACTCTGGGATCAGGTAACGGTGAAAACTGGGGAGTTGCATTAGAAAATGGAAGTGGAGCCAAACACATTGACTGGCGTTACTACGGACAAGCTGGTTTTGAAAGTGGTGTCATTTCTCAAGACTCCATCGATGCATGGCAACATGTTCTCTACACGTGGGATGGTATATCTGGCACAGCGGCTCTCTATCTAAATGGAGAGATCATTGACTCCGACACAGTCCTAACAGGCTCTATCATCAGCGGAGGAGAATGGCGTATCGGAGATGACTCTGCAGTCAACAACCGCGAATTTACCGGAACTCTAGACGATATTGCCGTCTTTAAAGATGCTTTAACTGGACAGGATGCAGCGTTGATTTACCGAGTTGGACTCGAAGGTTTTGCAGTCAATAAAGTCTTTGGCCTTCCAGTAACAGCACCCGCAGTAACGACTGGTGACGCAGATGAGATTCTTCAGACACGTGCAAATATCTCATTTGATCTAAACGACGATGGTAATGAAGCACCAACATTCCTTCTCTTCTACGGAACAAGCGATGGTGGGACAAATCAGGCAAACTGGGATGACGTTGTCAGCATAGGAATCCTGCCTGAGGGTAGCTATGATAGTGATATCGATAACCTACTCCCCGACACTCAGTATTTTTATAGTATTAATGCTAGCAATGATGGAGGATCTAGCTGGGGTGCATCACGATCATTTTTCACTCTCAGAAACGACTTTACGACATGGTCTAGTTCTAACGGTGTCACAGGATCCGCCGATGATGATGACGATAATGATGGCTTCAGTAATTTACTAGAATACGCACTCGGCTTAAACCAAGGCAGCTCAGATCAAGTATTAGGGCAGCAGCAAGGAAGCCTCATTAGCTTCGACAAGGGAGCTGAAGCAGTCACAAATGGCGATCTTACATATACGATAGAAACATCTCCAGACATGCAGGCCCCATGGACTACCGTTACCCCTACAGTGGATAATAACTCGATCATCTCGTATGTCTTACCCACTGATCAGGGCCGCCTCTTCGCACGTTTACGAGTGACTCGGAATGCTAACTAGAGGAAATCTAAGCGTCTCTCCATTTCTTTAAAACAGCGATATCACGCTCAATGAGCTTCCATGCTTCTTGGGCTTTGTCGCTCGGATAAACTTGATGCTCACCCCATTCCATATGGAGGCTAATTGGCATAGGAGAAAGTCCACTTCTGACGTGATCGAAGATTTTTTGATTCACAAAGCCTGTATCGAGCGGGACATTGACGAGCTTATCTGAGCGTTCACCTCCCCATTTAGCATCTTTAATATACAATGCGCGAGTATGTTTCTGTGCGAGCTGAGCTGCCAACTTCCATGAGAGGCCTGTGTCTGTCTTACTATGGCGAAGATCGTAGGCGAGCCCGATGTGATCAGGGTCTATTCCTTCGAACATGAGCGCAGCATCCCAGATCAAGGCACCTGCAATATGCCAGCCTGAATGAATTTGATACACTCCGTGAATCCCAATCTCGGCATTCATCTCTGCTAGCTTCAAGAGTGTTTCCCGATGAGAGCGAGCTTCTGCGAGAGGGTCACCTGTCTTCGAATATCGATAATGCTGCATACGATACTGAGTGATCCCATTGTCCCGAAAAATCTTTAACTGCTCGCGTGTATGCTCATCAGGGAGGTTCAAATGAGTCGCCGGAATGATCGTCGAAAGACCTGCCTTAGCCATAGACTTGACGAGGCCAGGAACTTCTTTTGCTGCATTCTCAGGCTTGATATGGCCGTCAGTGCGAATAGTCGCTTCGATCCCTTGGATACCCATTCCCGCTAGGCGATCAGCGATCTCATCGTAGCTCAGCGCTTGGACTGGCTTTTCAAATAAAATAATAGGCCAGTCGCTCGTCTCGGACGTGGTCTTTTCTGCACGCGCTACACCAGAGAGTGCTGCAGCAGCGATCCCTTGCTTTAAAAATGTTCTCTTATTCATAGTTAGCTATCATTTTTAGACAGGAAAACCACTTCCTGCTAAGTGCAGCCTAACTAGATACCATATCGCTATCGCTAGTATCAGAGCTGCGATCTTCGCTTGCCAGTGTTTCATCGTCTTCTTTCTTTTCTTGTGGGAGGAAAATTTCTTCTAAGGTCTCAAGTAACTCTTCGAGGTCTTTCACGCGTGTGAGCTTCCCATCGACAGCGATGCTCATGCGCCCTGTTTCTTCACTTACTACGATTACCACAGCGTCTGTCTCTTCTGTTAGACCTGCTGCGGCTCTGTGGCGTAGCCCCATCGTGCGGTCAGACATTTCTTTTTGACTCACTGGGAAGACGCAGCCAGCTGTGGCCACACGGTTGGTCGATATGATCATACCACCATCGTGCAGAGCAGACTTCGGGTGAAAGATCGCAAGTGAAAGTTCAGTCGAAAATTTTCCATCAATCTCAACACCTGTCTCATGCTGATCTTCCAGCTCATTTTTCCTCTCGATCGCGATCAATGCGCCATAACGCTTAGATGCGAGAACGCTCGTCGCATCTGCAATGCTACTGAGGAAATCACTACTTTCAGTCGTGCTCCCCGAAAAGAGAGAGAGCAATCTACTATTCCCTAATCGAGCAAGGGCTGAGCGCAGTTCAGGCTGGAAGATAATGGCAAGCGCGAGCGAGAGAGTTAATGCAGCGCCTTTTAAAATAAAACTGATGACCTGAAGCTTCAACACGAGCGCGAGAAGCGTCACGACAAGAAGGATCACGACAAGTCCGACGAGAATTCTAGCTCCTCGTGTGCCGCGAAAGGCTCGATACACTTGATACAAAATGACCCATAGGATCAATATCTCGACCCCATCTCGCCAATGATTCTGTAAAAACTCAATAGTCAACAGCGAGAAAGTAGCAGCTCTCTCATGATGGGGCAATGGGTTAATCGATTACTTGCGAGTTGGCGGTTTCGATGCTCATTTCTACTATGGGTTTCATAGCAACATATAAAGCCACACTCCTCGCAGTCGTCGGAGCCCAGAATCCAGACCAATCGCCTAACTTCTCCGCATGAAGCAAGTCTGATACTATTCTATAAATCGAGCCCAAAGACAAAGCTGCCACGCTGACTCTCCTGCCACTGCTTATACCGCTTAGCTGGTAGCATTTGTGGATCGAGTTCCCGCCATCCCATGTGGTTTTGAAAAAAGCTCGCCGCCTTTGTGGAAAGAGCGATGACGCGTTTCACTTGGCGCTCGCGTGCTTCTGCTGTCGCGGCTTCTGCTAGCAGGCGTCCATAGCCACTCCCCTCATGAGTCTGCTTCACGTAGAGACATGCGAGTTCCGCTACATTTTCCTCTTCGTAACTATGGAGAGCCACGCAGCCGACGACTGTATCATCAACGGTGAGAACGATGTAGTCCTGCATCTTTTCACGAATGTCTTCATAGTTCCTCGGCACCAACCACGTCGCGCGGACAGTGCGACCGATCATGGCTAAGAGCTCAGGAATATCTTCTTCACGGAGCGATCGAGTCTCGAGGTAGCTATCAACATAGACCATCGTGCCGACACCTTCCGTGGAAAAAAGCTCTTCTACTAACACACCTTGGTGGCAACCATCGAGCAAGTGCACACGGGGAATACCGCGAGCACACACATCGGCGGCTTTATTCAAATACTCCACACCCAGTAAGTCACCCTGATCAGCTAGGCCAGAAATCTCAGACTTCAGAACAGCTGGCACGGGTGCACCATTCAAAGTCACAGGTTGACCATCCCTCAGGAGAACAAGCTTACTGGCATCTAGTGCTTTCGAAAAGTCAGCTACTTCAGACCCTAGAGGATCGACCTCGACCGCATTGAAGAGAGCAGCTTGTCCGCGAGCTAAGATTTCATTCACGCGTTCTGCATCGAGAGATGCTACGGGCTTCGCGGCTTTTAACTCGATCTCGGTAGCCCAATCGACGAGTTCATTCACATCTCCGCTCAGTGCTCCGATGGCGAGACGCACACCGACACGCTGTAGGGATAAAATATCGAGCAATATCTCCGCGACAGCCATTTCTGGGATCGCCCCATCATCGATCAAAACCACAAATGTGCGCCCGCTGAACTGCGGCACATATTGAAGCACTCCTCTGACATCGACTGCGTTAGACACAGGCAGAGGTTAACGAAAGGACGCAAACGCGCCACACCTTTATTCGCAGATTCTCACCGGCAAGCGTCTTTCCTTCAATGGGCTCCCATTTTTAAAAAATACACTAGAGATCTGGTATCAGCTGTATCGGCTACTTCATGAGTGCTCGCACACCTGCTACGATGAGGATCACTCCGAACATTTTGGTCAGTGTCTGATTACTCATCGTCTTCATGAGGTCAGCTCCGAACCAAGCCGCCGTCGCTGCAGCGAGCCCTGTAACCAGAGCGATGCGCCAGTCAATCAGGCTCCCCTTCCCCGTCGCATTATTAATGGTCGCGGATAAAGAGGTCACGACGATCACCGCCATGGAGGTCATGATGGCAGCTTTGGTATCCATTTTTAAAATCAGCACAAAGGCAGGCACCATGAGGAGACCTCCGCCGACACCGAGGAGCGCCCCCAACAGTCCTGCTGCGGCTCCGATGAGGAGTGAATAGACGATGATCATATTATCGATTCGATGGAGCATTGATCATGACTAGCTCCGTAATGAGGCGATGTAATATCATCTGATGATCTAAGCCCGTCGTGACTAGAGCCTCATCCGCCTTGAGGCAACTTGCCATGGCGCGTTTTAACTGAGGAAGAGAGAATTTTCCGACCTTGTTCGCGGCCTGCTGTAGGCCCCAGGTATTGACTTTCCCCGCTTTTGTTCTCGGCAGGGAATCTTGAAATCGTTTCGGGAGACTCTTCAGACAGCTAGCGAAAGATCCTCCGCTGCCCTCGCTCATGACGACCTTCGCCATAAAAAGATTCCGCATCGTCGGGATGATCGCTGCGCGCATGATGCTGATCGCAGATTTCTCATCTAGCTCCATTCTCTGATCGATCAGATCCATCGCACGCAGGCCATCACCCGCTTCGATCGCCCGACCGATTTCAAAAATAACGCCCTCACGGCTCAGAGGCACCATCGTGCGCACTAGCTCGATGCCGATCTCGCGCTGTTCCGTTCCGAGATGGAGGTCGAGCTTTTCGAGTTCAGAGCGAATCTGGCGTGTATCTTCCCCCACCTGCATCACGAATAACTCGAGGGCATCGGGGTGAAAGGTCAGCCCGAGGCGGGTCGCCTGCTTTTCCACGAGGCGGCGCACTTGATCTTCCCAGCCCGCCTTACTCGTATCGATTTTATCGTGGACCTGTAGATTCGCGTTAGAAGCGAGGTATTTATAAAAGCGGCGGACTTTAGAAATACTGCTCGCGCTCAGGAGAAATATCACATCGTCAGCGAGTCCGTCTTTTAGAACATCGAGAAGAGCCTCGATCCCGTTCTGAGTCATCTCAGCTTTCCCCGTGCGATCTTCTGAGAGAAAGTTGGCATTTTTGAGCCAGACTACTTTATTTCCACCGAAAAAAGGCAGTGTTTGCAGGGCTTGAATGACTGCTTTGCAGATTTCGTAAGCCTCTTCACTGTTCGCAGCTGTGCCATCGATGATCTCATTTGCGAAGTCATCTCCCCCTTCAGGTTTCACTTTCTCGAACAGTTTCATCGCCTTTTCAGCGACGACTGCCTCGTCCGTGCCTAGCACTGCATGAATCTCACCTGCCATTAGCCGCTATGAAACAGTCTCACGGCATCTGACTCAATGCCGAATATCCAGCATCGACAAATTCACGATCTGACTTACCTATCCAGTAAATGCTTTCTCAAGACGATATCCGCGCCGCGCTCGCCACAGTCAAGTATCCAGGTTTTTCCCGTGACATAGTCTCCTTTGGACTCGTGAAGGACATTCAGACAGACGGCACCGATGTGACCGTAACGATGGATATCCAGACGAAGGATGAAAAAGTTCCTCAGCAGATCTATAAAGATTCACAGGACGCTCTCAATAAACTCTCCGGCGTTGGGCTCGTGACTGTGACGATCAATGTCAAAGACGCTGCCGCTGCATCGAACGATAGCTCATCAGGCACATCCTCCATACCGGGAGTGAAGAAAGTCATCGCAGTCGGCTCCGGAAAAGGAGGCGTGGGCAAGTCCACCGTTGCGGCGAATCTCGCCCTCTCACTCTCTCAGCAAGGCCTTCGTGTAGCCCTCTGTGACTGCGACCTCTACGGCCCATCGATCGCTATGATGTTCGGCGTCACAGATGCGAAACCGAACGCGAACGAGAACGATGAAATCATTCCAATCGTCGCTCATGGCATTCAGCTGATGTCTATGGGCTTCCTCCTAGATGATCAATCTCCGGTCATCGTCCGTGGTCCACTCGCGACACGCTACATTCAGCAATTCCTCCGCCAAGTCGCGTGGGATAACGTCGACGTTCTCATTCTAGACCTGCCACCAGGCACAGGAGATATTCAGCTTACGATTGTCCAGACTGTTGCTCTAGAAGGCGCGGTCATCGTCACCACTCCGCAAGAAGTCGCTCTGACAGATGCGCGGAAGGCCATCACCATGTTCTCTAAGGTCAATGTGCCGATCATGGGCTTGATCGAAAATATGGCATGGTTCGAATGTGACCACGGGAAGAAATACTACATCTTCGGCGAAGGCGGCGGTGCAGCAGAGGCAAAGCGCCTGAAAGTGCCTCTACTCGCCCAGATCCCGCTCGATCCACCGGTCCGCACAGGCGGAGACACTGGCCTCCCCATCGCTTTAGCTCCAAACGCTGAATCGAATACGAGCGCCGCCTTCGCAGGTGTTGCACAGCAGCTTGCAGATAAGATCGTGAACAGCTAGACTCATCGCATGACTGAACTGATTATCACCCCATCTGCGAGCCAGGCTTTAAAAAAGACGCTCCAAGAAAAGTCCGCACCGGCAGGCACTGGTCTACGTCTCGGTGTGCGCCGTGGCGGCTGCGCTGGCTGGCAATACACCATGCAGATCTGCACCTCTGAAGAAGGAGACATCACCGTCCAGCATGACGATGCTCCAGTCTACCTAGCCGCAGATTCCATCGATAAGCTTGCAGGCTGCCAACTGGATTACTCAGACGCCCTCTCAGACGCAGGCTTTAAAATCACAAATCCAAATGCGGCCCGCTCATGCGGCTGTGGCACATCATTCGAGACACAGGCAGAGTCCGAGAACTCTGAGTATAATCCTGAACTCGATGGCATCGCCTGTAAGGAGTAATACCCATTCACCTCGAACGCTGTGCCTCACTACCGAGACTACTCAGATACCCCCAAGTTCCGCACGCCGTGGTTCTGGTGGTCTGTGGCGATCGGTCTTGCTGCATGCTTCGCCGCATTCACGTGGTCAGCCTCGAGAGCAGTCTTCCTCTATCCTGAAAAGGAAGAGAATTACGAGATTTTACGTAAATTAAATCGCCTCCCTCATTCTCCACACTACAAGCCCTCTGAAGCACCTAGAGGGGTTTCATTAGGACCTATCGCGCTGTATTCACAGTTTCTTTCGATCGATTCAGATGCTCGCACGCAACTGAATACATTACTGAAACGTCAGCTCACCTCTGGATTCGAGACACAAGATCTGATCTACTACGTCGAAGGTGATTACCAGATTCTTGAGATACGAGACCTAACTGAAGACGACCTTGTTACTGAAGGATTACTCATTAAAGCTCAAGCAAGCATACGTCCGGACGAAGCGAGAAGTGCTAGCCTTTTCCCCCTGATACTCGAATACATTCTGCCAAACGCTAAATCGAATCAGAAGATCCTCTATAGCAAAGGCGATACGATCAGCCTCAAAAAAGTGCCTAGCTATTGCGCTGTGATCCATACTCACGAGCACGTAATGAATGATGACTCTATCGCTGTCATCACAGCTATTCCCATCGTCAAAGGTCTCCAGTCCACACCGGACAAACAAAAGATTAGCGTCTCTCTCACAGAGACCTACAATGTCTCTGCTGAGCTACCGATGCTAGACTACTAGAGCCATCACCCACCGATATAGCTCATCTCCACTTTACCCTCTCGCGTGGACTCTCCACGCTCCTCGGAGTAGCGGTCATTGCGTTGACTCCATAGCTGTGAAATATCCTGCGCCAGCTGATCATCAGTGCCACCATCGCGGAGAAGAGTTTTAATAGTATGCCCCTTAGTCGCGAATAGACAGGTGTAAAGTTCACCACTGGCAGAGAGCCTTATGCGGCCACAGCCTCGGCAGAACGGTCTCGTTACAGATGCAATGATCCCAATTTCGCTACTAGAGTCACTGTAGCTCCAGCGCAATGCTGTCTCTGTAATCATCTGATCAGCAGCAGGAACGAGCGTATACTGCTCTTCCAGTTTCTCTAAAATCTCTCGAGCACTTACCACCTGACTCAGATCCCACGATGTCTCGTTCCCCGTGTCCATATACTCGATGTAGCGTAGTGGCACACCCCACTCACGCGCGGCCTCTGCCATGGGGAGAATCTGAGACTCATTCACGCCCTTCTGGACGACCATATTGATCTTAACACCGAGTCCCACTGCAAGAGCAGCCTTAATTCCTGCAATCACTTTTTCTGGCTTAGCTCCCACACCATTCATTGAGGCGAACACTTCTGGATCGAGTGAATCTAAACTGACAGTCACACGGTGTAGGCCAGCATCTTTTAACTCCTGCGCATACTTCGGTAGCAGCACGCCATTCGTCGTCATCGCGATGTCTGTGACGCCGTCTAGCTTAGCGAGCTGAGAAACGAGAACTGACAGATTCTTTCTCAAAAGTGGCTCTCCACCAGTTAAGCGTAACTTCGTCACGCCAGAGCGAACAAATACCTTTGCCAAGCGCGTAACTTCTTCAAAACTAAGAATTTCCTCATGTGGAAGAAAGGCATAATTCGAGCCAAAGACCTCGACCGGCATGCAATAGCGGCAGCGGAAATTACAGCGATCCGTCACAGAAATCCGGAGGTCCTGAAGTCCTCTGCCTGAAAGATCTGTGAGTTGCTCAGCCATTTATGCCGTCTGAATAACGTCAAGATATGGAATTGGGAATAGGAATCTTCTCAAGTTTGCGATTCTCTCTGGGGGTATATGAACCCTCTCATCTCTCCGGTAGAAGCTGCCCAGATCATCTCCCACCATAGACCTCAGTCTCGCGTGGAACAGTTACCTTTACTCGAGACTCTTGGCCGGACTCTTGCGGAAGATGTGGTAGCAGATC
>CALFDI010000089.1 GCA_937952875.1 uncultured Verrucomicrobiales bacterium | reverse complement strand
GATTACACAGAAATCTTATTCTTTACGCAATTTCTCGATGAGTTCGGTGGCGTTTTTCTGAGAAATGTGGAAATCGTTAAAACGGACAACGCCTTTCTTATCAATGATGATGGTCCATGGGGTGCCTCCTGTCCGATATTTACTCATGAGAACTGAGCGCTTATCAGACGTGCCACTGTGACCCATCGGTATCTTTAGGCCATAACGCTTAGCCATTTCTGCCACACGAGAAGGCGGATTCGAGCCGTGCCCTTCGAATACTGTCTGAATCGAGACGAAGGCTACGTCGTCCGTTTTAGCATAATTCTGTGTAAGTGCTTTTAGAGTGGGAAAGCCATGCTTATGACAACCTGGGCACCAGGACTGAAAGCAGTAGAGATAGAGGACTTTTCCTTCGTAATCTTTGGCAGAGAGATTTTTCTTCCCTTCAGGTAGCTGAATCCAATGAGTCGCTCCCCATTCGCCCGCAGGGAGCCCTTCGACTCCGCGTTTCTGCCCCTGAGCGGTCACGGAGCTTAAAGTTCCGACAGTAAAAAGGCTAAGTGAGGCCAGTAGGATAGAGATTTTCATTCAAATAGTCAGAGGGGCCATCTGTGTATCTATTCCTGCTTCTTTTCTACAGTTGAGTTTGAGACAAAAAACAGCACGTTTCCTGCATGCACTACTTTGACTTAGATGACCGCCATAAAAAGGATGCGTATCGAATACTGTCTTCTCTGGTCACTCCCCGCCCCATTGCATGGACCACATCTCTTGGGGATGATGGAGTGGTGAATGCCGCACCGTTCTCATTCTTTAATGTTTTCGGCACTCGGCCCCCAATTGTCATCATAGCCCCCGGTGACAAAGAGCCAGGCATCCCAAAAGACACTGCTCGGAATATCCGAGAAAGTGGAGAATTCGTGATCAATCTCGTCGATAGCCCACTCATGCGCCCGATGAATCTCACAGCGGCTGAGAAACCCTATGGTGTGAGCGAGCTAAAAGATCTGGGGCTGACTTTAGAAGACTGCGCTCATGTCTCTGTGCCACGCATCGGCAACTGCCCTGCATCACTGGAATGCACGGAGCACAGCACGATGCAGATCGGTCAGAATCGCCTGATCATAGGCCAAGTCCATCGCGTCTGGGCACGCAAAGACCTATTCTCCGAGAATTCTTTAGATTTCCACCAAGAGAACTACGCGCCAATCGCCCGCATGGGAGCCCCTGATTGGTATGCGAGAACGGATGATTTATTCTCGCTTGAGAGACCGGATTAGCAGTTACGAAAACGCTTTATTCTTGATGGAAATGGGAATTTCACTAAGTTGTTAGACTGCAACTTAAACCCATTTCCTAATGAAATCGCGTCTTTTCCCTTCATATCAGCTTGCCCTAGCTGTATTTTTCTCAGGCACATTTATTGTCTGGGCGGTAGCTACACTCGATCTCGATGATGATGGAATGTCAGATGCGTGGGAGCTGCTGTTTGAGGCTGGAGACCTTGCGCCTGGAGATGACGAAGACGGTGACCGGGTGACCAATATCGCCGAAGCCGCGGCCGGGACTAACCCCTTTGATTCAAAGTCTTACTTTAAAGTAGCTGATTTCCAGAAAGCTGAAGGAGGCCTCACTGTCTCTTACGATAGCCTCTTAGGAAAACAATACCTTGTAGAAGTCTCGTCCGATATGTCTAGGTGGACGAGTGATGGTATCTGGGTCGATGGAACTGGATCACGCGTAGATACATTCATTAACTCTGATCAACGCATCTTCACAGCAGGATCAGTCATTCGTGATTGGTATAAACTGGAAGACTCAGATGGATGGGGCCTCAACGGCTTGCGCTCTACAGAAGCATATCAAAATGACATGCCGACAGAGTCTTTCACATTAGCAGAGTTTAGCTTCCGGGAATTCGATCCAGACCTGAATCGTCACGGCTCGCGCATCCGCAGCTATCTCATTCCACGTGTTTCAGGTGAATACACATTCCAACTGACATCGGATGATCAATCTGACCTTTTCCTCTCTTCGAGTGCAGACCCAGCGGCCAAGACTGTAATCGCTCAAGTCGATGGCTGGACCAGGCCTACTGAATTCGATAAATATCCCTCGCAGACATCAGCGCCCATTCAACTCAATGCAGGCCATATTTATTACATCGAACTAGAGCACTTCGAAGGAGGAGGTGGTGATCATGCGGCTGTTCACTGGACAGGCCCTGGCATACTGAGGGAAGTGATTAGCGCAGATTATCTAGCTCCTTATGAGCCGAGCGCAGATAGACTCCTACCTGACGGCACAGTCTTTGCCCGAACTGTGGTGAGAGATATGGACTCCGATAATGATGGGGCTTACGACTTTGACGAAATGATTCTAGGAGGAAATCCAGCCTCTCCGAGTTCTGGTAGCTTAGCAGCTCTCACCTCAGCCCTTGCAGATACGAATCGCCTATCTATCTCATCCTTAGATACTGCTGCATATGAGGATGGCCCTAGACCTGGAAGATTCCTCATACGAAGAGATGGAAATCTTAACGCCCTTGAAGCGACTATCAGCCTCTCAGGCTCTGCGACCGGAAATGACTACCAGAATGTAGAGACTCAAGTGGCTTTCCCCCTCGGAGCACGTGAAGCGATCATCAGTATCATTCCGATAGATGATGGAATTTTAGAAAATGATGAAGAGGTCAGCGCCACACTCATGCCAGGCAATGATTACGATATCTCTGGTAGCTCTAGCGCCAGTCTCATGATAGAAGATGCTCCGCCTGCATTACTCATCGCGCGTCCCGCCCCCTCGGCGAGCACTCTTTCTCTCGGCCAAGCTCTCGTGACTTTTTGGGAAAAAGGAAATCGCAGCTCTGCTCGCATCAGCATCGATATCGCCAACTTAAGCTCTGACTTTACGGGAGCTACATTTGACATCATCTCTGAAGATGGATCGAGTCGAAATACTCTACTAAGCACATCAGCCAGCCAGACTACCGATTTCTTTTGGGACTATGGTGTTAATACAGCTGCGATTAATAGCGCTCTCGATAGCGGTCGCCTGAGTGTCACTCTTTTCTCTGTGGATCATCCAACAGGTGAACTCTCAGGCATCGTCACTTCACAAGCTGAAGATACCTCATCCTTCACTGCTCCACCACCCCCTCCTGCAGTGACTGACGTTAGCTTGACTGAGGCTGAAGCTGCACGCTTTCTCTCGCAAGCTAGCTTTGGACCTTCTCCTGCCAGCGTAGCTGAACTCATTGCCATTGGCTCATTCGAAGACTGGATAGACCAACAAATGGATCCTGCGCAGACACCTATAAGTTCGCAGGAAGACTACCTCGAGGGATTGATTGAAGAAGACGACCGCCCAGGCCAAAGAGAACGTGTCGAGCACTGGATCCGAAGCGCTACGGAATACCCCGACCAACTCCGCCAGCGTATGGCATTCGCACTCTCTCAAATACTCGTCATTTCTGATGAAGATAGCCAAGTGGGCCGTGATGCCATAGCAGTCGCACACTACTATGACTTCTTGATGAATGGGGCTTTTGGTAATTATAGAGATCTACTTGAGACAGTGTCTAAGTCCCCACTGATGGGATATTATTTAAGTCACCTCAAGAACCGCAAAGCTGACGTATTCGCGGGAACGAATCCTGATGAGAACTACGCACGCGAAATCATGCAGCTATTCTCTATCGGCCTAGTAGAACTACATCCTGATGGATCTCCACGTCTTGGTCCTGATGGCGTCCCCATCCCGACCTACGATCAAGCCACTATTTCAGAAATGGCTCGCGTCTTCACTGGCTGGTCTTATTACACCGAGGATATTCCGAATACGAACTTCATGTATGGATCGAGGGATCTCATTAACCCTATGGTAAATTTTCCAGAATTCCACGATACAGATCCTAAAGTCGTCGTAGGTGGCCTCCAGCTCCCGGGTGGTCAGACAGGAGAAGAGGAGTTAGACGCCGTTGTCGATGCTCTGTTCAATCACGCTAACACTGGACCTTTTATCAGCCGACTCCTCATTCAACGCCTCGTAACGTCTAATCCATCCCCGGGTTATATTTATCGAGTCGCGTCTGTCTTCGCCGATGACGGATCGGGAGCCCGAGGAAATCTAGGAGCTGTCGTTAAAGCGATCTTGTTAGATCCCGAGGCGCGGAATCCTGCGCTCAGCGCGCAGCCTGGTTACGGAAAAGCTCAGGAGCCGCTGATTAAGTTCATACGCCCTATGCGCGTGTTCGGCCACACGAACCCTAACAATACTTATCTCTTCTACGGCTTGGATGATAAGTATTCACAAGAACCACTGGGAGCGCCGAGCGTGTTCAATTTCTTTTTACCTGACTATTCTCCACAAGGGAGTCTAGCAGATGCTGGGTTACGTGCTCCAGAATTTCAGATCATTGCAGAAACAACTCTCATATCTGCAGCGAATCAAAATGTGCACGCTGTGAGCTTCGATGGAATTAATGGTTACGATCCAGCAATCGCACTCAGCTTCGACTGGCAGCCATATATCGACATGTATCTGAATGATCCTGGAGAATACGTCGACTTTCTTGATCTGTATTTCCTCTCTGGTCAGATGCCCGCAGAGATGCGCGCTGAAATCTTAGACATGCTCGCCAATATGACATATTGGAGCGATAGCCAACTTCACCTCTATCGAGTGAGTAGCGCCGCACGCCTTGTGCTGAATTCCCCTCAAGCCGCGATTATAAAATAACTTTAACGTTCATCTGATATGGAAAATCCTAATCTTCCCACACGTCGCACATTTATGAGACAGTCTGCCTGTGCCGCTGTAGGTATGGGAGCTCTCGTAGATCAACTCCTCACCATGCGCACTCTCAATGCTGCAGTCACGACTGGAAACGGAGAGTTTGACGATTACAAAGCGCTGGTCTGCATTTTCCTCTATGGGGGAAATGATGCGAATAACTTGATCGTGCCTGCAACAGCTGCTGAGCATGCGGCCTATGCTGGTGCGCGTGGGAATCTCTCGATACCCCAGGCAGATCTCCTGACGATCAATCCAAATCAGTCCGATGGTCGTAGCTGGGGCTTTCATCCGGCGATGACTGAGCTACACTCTCTCTTTAATTCTGGAGATGCGGCCCTGTTAGCAAATGTAGGCACGCTCCTCGCCCCGACAACTAAGGCCGACTACTTCTCGGGCTCGGCAGCTCTTCCACCGCAGCTTTTTTCTCATGCCGACCAGCAAGTCCAATGGCAGAGTAACGTCTCAGATACACGCTCAGGGCAAGGCTGGGGCGGACGACTCGCAGACTGCCTTCGCGAGACTAACAGTAGCGAAATCTCGATGTCTATTTCGCTCGCCGGCACGAATACATTCCAAGTCGGAAATGATGTTCTCCAATATCACGTCGGTGTTAATGGCCCAATCGGACTAAATCAGTATCAACATTCCGATGCACCAAACCCATCAGATCCCCGCTATCAACGCTCTCGCCATATCGATAACATCCTGAGTCTTGCTCACGGGAATCTATTTGAAAAGCAATACACAGATGTGCAGTTACGAGCGATGGGGAATGAGAAGCTTCTGAAGGATGCTTTAGATCAAGTCACTCTGAACACAGAATTCAATCAACAAAACCATCTAGCCCGACAACTGGAGATGATCGCACGCCTGATCGCCACGCGGGATGAAATTGGCATGAAACGCCAGATCTTTTTCTGTGCTGTGGGTGGCTATGATACGCATGGTGATCAAGTAGAGCCTCATGCGAATCTATTAGGCGAACTGTCTGAAGCCATGTCACAATTCCAGTCAGCTATGGGAAGCTCAGATCTCAACATTGCCGATAAGGTTACGAGCTTTACCGCATCAGACTTTGGGCGGACATTTCCTACCAATGGTGAAGGCTCTGACCACGGCTGGGGAAATCATCAAATCATCATGGGTGGAGCTGTTCAGGGGAATCAAATCTACGGTAACATGCCTGTTCTCGAAGTCGATGGACCAGATGATACACGCACAGGCCGCTGGATCCCATCGACCTCAGTGGACGAGTATTCTGCGACTCTCGCGAAGTGGTTCGGCATCTCTGACCTCAATGCCATCTATCCGAATCTACACCGCTTCGGGAGCCCTGATCTGGGATTCATGATGTGATTATGTCTACTAAGACCCTCCTAATACTCACGGTTTTAGTTATTATCATAATAGTAATAAAACCATGGAGAACAAAAACAGAATCGACTCAAAATACGGACACCTCATCTCCTCAAGAAACTGTCGATCCACCAAAGCGCCCCACTTACAGTTCGTCTCCTCTCGCGGATGAGCTTCATACGCCAGACAGCAACGCACCGCGCGATCTAGAAATCATCCAAACCCTTCTAACAGATTATAGACTTATCACAAAGCATGGGAATCCGAGTGGAACGAATCAAGAAATCACGTCTGTATTGACAGGGAATAATCGGTTCCGCATCGCCCCCCTGCCACGGACACATCAAAACATTTCCGAAAAAGGCGAATTATTAGATCGATTCGGCAGCCCCTACATTTTTCATAATCTGTCTGCCGACTTCATCGAGATCCGGTCATGCGGTCCGGATAAAAAGGCTCGGACAGATGATGATATTATCAATAGCTCACTTCCAGAACACTCAACCCTTCGACTATGACCTTTCCCTTGCACTATCTGCTACTTCTTAGCACTCCGGCTATGGGCGTCTCTCTCTGGTCAGAAGGCTTACCCGGAGAAGGCGACTTATCTGACGACTACTTAAACCCTAACAGATTCACACTACGAGAAGGATCAAACTTTCTCTCTGCTGATGTGAACTCCACCGAAACGTCACCTGGCAATTTCGTAGCGAATGAGGATTTCTTCGTCTTAGTCGTCCCTTCTGGAATACAATTAGAAGCTGTCTTTCTTCTGAGTTATACTTTTGAGGGGGCAACTGGGAACAAAAGCTTTATTGGCTATCAAGATGGAGCAACGCTGCAAATGGCTCCTGATCAATTCACAGCAGATAGCTCAGGCCAGATCGCAAACTTACTCTTCGGGCAGTCAGAAGTCGTGAATGACCGTAGCTCATATCTCTTCGACCCTACTGAACGCAATCTTCTGGAAGCATTCTCCTCTGGCACTGAATCCTCAGAAGGCCCTCTCCAAGCTGGGGAATACGCATTCTGGGCACGTGAAATCGAGCCAGAAAGGGCGCGCTTCACCTTCGA
>CALFDI010000088.1 GCA_937952875.1 uncultured Verrucomicrobiales bacterium | reverse complement strand
CTTATGACCTCCTCCTCCATTCTTAGGGCGTTGAAGTGCCAATAGGCGACTATGTTCATTCAGTATGGCCTTCGTCGCATTTAGCGAGACGGTGAGGTTAGACTTCTGACGAGACAGCCAAGCAAGGTTTTCATATGCTTTTTGAATGGAGAGCTTAGTATCTTTTACAAGAAAGCTGATACGCCTTACAATGGCGTCCTTCCTCAACAATTCAGAAGATCTACTCTTTGCATTATCCATGTCTTTTTTAACCTTTGGATTTAAATTGTAAGCCTCACAATAACACCTGGCACCATTACCACTCAGGTCTTCATCAAAGACATACAACTGAACAAACTTTTCATTCCGGAGCGTGAGTTTAGCTTTTTCTTTTTTCCCTAAATCAGACAACACCTCAACTTCCATTTTTTCCATGATTCCCTTGAGAATGGCTGGCATGAAACGAGCATCAATAGCACCCCCCACAATGCAGTTGTGGAAAATCAATTTACCACCCCATGGATTGGGGGAAATGCGATAGATGGAGTGTCTAGGAATACTGAGTTCTCCCAGGTAGTCTGTGCTGATCTCTAGAGTTGATTCTGAGAGAGAGACAATCTCAGCAGGGAGGATGTCTCCATTCGTGAGATATACGAGCGAGGTGTCGGCCGCTTGCTGGCGAGCTTTCCCCTTATTAAAAATGAGGCGCGTGATCTGTGAGGTGTCGAGTCGTGTGGGGACGTCGATACCAGGTCTGCTCCACGAGATTTTCAAACTTCGGTCGATGCCTTCGAAGGTGCCGTGTAGGATATCTCCGTTAATGAATCGTAAAATATCGTCGCCTGTCGATTTCTCCGCATGCAGCTGCGTTCTACTACTAAGAAAAAGTAATAGAGTGAGAAAGAGCGAGAAATGTGAAGGCATCACGAAGGAGAAGAGCGGCGAACTTAGCGTTCGTATACGGGAAGGTAGCGATAGTTTAGAGCGAGAGAGAGAAGAGCGCACGAGGTCGCATACGATGATCCTTTGTTGTCACTCCAAAAGCCTTCGCGGTTCTGAGAAACGGAAAGCACTCGGATATTGTCCATGTTCCACTGGTTCCATAGTTCTTCACTAGAATGGAAAAGTGCCTGAGACATGTAGTATTCGAAGTAAAAGGGGTAGTGCGTGTCTCTATAATTAATGTGAGATTTTAGATAGTTGAGTGAGGCTTTATAGCCTGCAGAGTCACGCTCTTTCATGAGCGAGAGTGTCAGAGATCCTATAGCAGTGAGGGTCACTTTAGGATTGCTGCTTGTGACGTATCCATAGGCGCCTTCGTTATTCCGGCAAGAGACCATATAGCGTTGAGCATTTTTAAATGCAGCTTCTGGAACTGCGATGCCTGCATTACGCGCAGCATACAGGGCGACGATTTGGCATCCTGTAACGGTGGTGTCTGCATCCTTGCTGTCCGGTGTGTATCGCCAGGCTTTTCGTGGATTTCTCTTTTGTGCGGAGAGGATGAGATCGACCGCCTTCTTAAGTGCTGGGGCGATGCGGTCATCATGGACCATGCCATATGCTTCAGCGAGCCCGAGCGTGGCGAAGCCATGGTTATACATACTGTTACCGATGTAGCCGTTTTCTTCCTGCTGACTTTTAATGATATAATCGACGGCGCGCTTTATCGTGAGAGCGTGAGGACCATAGTTAGGGTCTTCACCTTTGGCGAGAAATGCACTGAGGCAGAGTCCTGCTACCCCTGGCTGTGTGCCCATCCGATCTGGCCACGAGCCGTCCTCGTCTTGTGTTTTTGACAAGTAGTCGAGGCCACGTGAATACATACCCTCTACTTCAGCGGGAATGGGGTCATTCTTTCTAAGGGAAAGCCCTTGGCCTACGAGAGGTGTGGTAAGTGCGAGCGCGATGAGGAAAAATTTTAACATTTGAAAGTCTCTTTACTAGTTAGAAGGAGAGTTACGAAGTGCTCTATTGTAGGCATCTAGCGCCTTATGGAATTCACGTGGTAGAGCCTCTGGAGTGGTGCCGCTAGAGCGGGGGACAGTGCGAGGCTCAGTCTTTCCTTCGACTGGTCCTTCGATCTGTTCATTGGCAGTATCTGAATCTCCAGTCTGGCCTTCTCCGCTCTTGTCTCCTGGCTTTTCTCCAGGTTTTTTTCCTTTTCCTTCGCCTTTTTGGTCCTCTCCCATCATGCGTCGCATCATTTCGAGCATTCCACTACTAGGGCTGCTTTTTTTGCCTTTGCCTTGACCTTTACCTTGGCCCTTTTCACCGGGTTTTCGTTCACCTTCTCCTTTGCCCTCACCTTCACCTTCGCCTTCACCTTCGCCTTCGCCTTCGCCTTCTTTAGGCTTCTGACCTTCTTGTTCCTGTTGCTCTTTTTCGCGGTTTTCCTGCTTCTTTTGAGCGGCTTCAAAAATCTTTTCGATGATTTCCGTCTGTGTGGCGATGGTTTCACCACCTGTCTTGAGAGCATCGAGTTGTTCGATGTTTTCTCCCATGATGTTTTCCACTTCGCTGAGGAGTTCTATGATGTTCGTCGCTGTCTGTTGCTCGATCATATCGATCACATCAGCTGCTAGTTCGTCTTGGTCTTCAGCAAGTTTGACTGCTCCTTCAGCATGTTTTTCGACCACTTCAGCTTTTTTCTCTGGAGTGATGTCTTGTGCAAAAAGCCCTGAAATCAGAGCGAGATAAATGAAAAGAATTCTCATAGTTTAATGAATGAGTTGTGTGACTTCGTTCGCTGGCTCTTCGTCCTTTACCGGTGCTTTAGGGACGACGTTTTTCTCAGGAGGAGCGGCTTTTTTCTCCGGCTGTATCGAGCGCTTTAGCTGCTCTAGGCTGCGAGTGCGGGCGCGGATGTCTTGTTCCGTCTGAATCATCTTCATGACGCGGAGCATGAACTCAAAGTCCTCGTCTTCTTGAGATTGGCCACCGCCGCCACCACCTCCACCGCCGCCTGAGGCCATGTCTTCTTCTAGCTGGCCAGCCCAGTCACGGAGCTGCTGAGCCCAATCCTTGGCGGGCCCGATGGATCTGAAGAGAGTATTTTCCTTAATATTACGGTTCACATGAGTGAGCTCGCGCGTGATGCGTGATGCGACCATGGCGTCATACAATGTCTTGTGCACTTCCTTCTGAGTGCGCGAGTAGTAGCTAGAGAGATCTTCTTGTATCCAACCGATATCAGAAATGGCCTGCACCTGCTGGTCCGATGCGGCTGCGAGTCCACGCAGATCAGCAGGGTCAACTTTTGAGATGTGTAGGCCGACAGAGCGGCGCCCAGTCTCGAGCATCGCTGAGGCGACGGCATCTTGATCTGTGGCAGCGCGTTTGAGGCGATTGACAAAGGTGCTGGCTTCGAGGCGTTCTTTCGCTTTGTTCGCCTTGTCGATGGTTTCGCGCATCTTTTCGACAGCTTTTTTCTGCTCTTCGACAGCGTCTTCGAGGTCTTTCTTGGTCTTCTCAGCAGTGTTCTGCTTACTCTGAGAATCGTTGAGCTTCTCTTGCACCTTTGGGAGTGACTCTTCGGCTAATTCTCTGAGGTCTTGGTTCGTTTCAGAGAGCTGCTTCATGCTTTCTTTATCGATATCTCCATTCCGTAGGGCATTTTTAAAGAGTTCTTCCATCTGCTCGGACAGCTCTTTCATTTTCTGAACATTTTCCGCTT
>CALFDI010000087.1 GCA_937952875.1 uncultured Verrucomicrobiales bacterium | reverse complement strand
CCCTCTCCTGATGGTAAAGCCCCCACCAGAGGTAGTTCCTGTATTATTAGCAATGAGACAGCCGGTGATTTTTATCCCCCTTACTGAATCTACTATAAATCCAGCGCCTCTCACTGCTCGGCCGTTAATGATTTCAAGGCTCTCTAACGCCACATCGTTCGCTGTGATCTGCAACACTCGGTTCATGTCACCTCCATCTAAAATCGAGCCCGTCACTGGATCACCTCTAAGGGTAAGCGTTTTATTCAAAGTCAACCCTCCTTCATTATAGACTCCAGGCCCGAGGGACACGACTCCACCCAGAGCTACCGCAGAAACAGCCTCGTTCACCGTGCCAAAGGCATTTACTCCATACAGTAGATTATCGATTTCATGCGACTGGCCTGCATTCCAAATGACTCTATCACCCACTGCAGGATTCGGAGGGCTAAAGTCTTCTGCAGCATCCACATAGACTGCAAGCGGGATATCATCATTACGAATCGAGCCATTGGCAGTTGCCGTGTTGATAGTCGCCCCTGTCGGAGCCGGATTACTCAGAGTAACGGTAAATGATTCGTCAGTTTCTGGCTCCTCATCACCTATCACCGTCACCACAATTATTTTTTCTGTCTCATTAACACCAAAGCTCAACGTGCCCGTCAACGCACCCGTTAAATCTGAACTACCTGACACCTCGTAATTAACAGCCGCAGTGACATCCAAAAGACCTGAACGGATCACGGTAAAGATGAATTCAGTCGTTCCAGCATTCCCTTCTTCTTTATCTGCATCAGTCGCTACGATAGAGAAACCCGGTGACTCAACCACCTCCACAAAGATCATTTTCTGATCATTCGCTAGACCGCTATCGGACACTCTTACTAAAACCTCGTAGACATTATCAGCATCCACATCACTCGGACTTGAAGCATCCGGCGCGCTCGCAAAGCGTAGCACTCCCGTCTGGGAATCAAGCTGGAAGAGCGCTTCATCAGCCCCTCCGTCAATGGCATAAACCAGCCCAGCCCCTTCGCTATCAGCATCATCCATCGCTCCCAGATCAATGACCTCAGTCTGATTCTCTAACACAGTAAGAGACTGACCTCCACTTAGCTGATACGCTCTGCCTACCTGCTTCCCTAAGGCGAGACTTTCTGGTTGATCCGGATCTGGCACGTAAGCCCCCAACATGATCGTCTTACCATCTGCACTGATCGAATTCGCGCCCACAAAGAGAGCCGCCAGCCCTCTCTGAAATTCATCTAAAGTCTGCCCCACCTGAATCCAATCTAAGCCATTAAAACGTTGAATGATCGCAGTCGAAGCATCCTCTTCGGACACACCTGATTCACCTATACCACCGGAACCAAAGACTCTTGATATGGCATAGTCACCAGAACTGGCAAAACCTCCATAACCTGAACTAAAAGTATCTTGCTGATCGAAGTGTAGTCCAGTTCCGATCTGTTGCCAGATATCAGACTGGAGTTCATAGACTTTCGGTCCTTCTATTGGCTCCATTCTTAGTCCACTCCCGTCAAATGGCGATATGAGGGGCATAAACATCAAACGATCACCTTCCGCATTCAGATGAATCTGTTGAAAAGAAAAGAACACACTCAAAATATCTCCTGCATCTATAGTATTACCTAGCTGCTGCCAGTCGGCATTTACAAAATCATAAATTCGAATTTGAGATCGATTGATAGAACCTTCACCAGCAGTGGCTGGGAGCTCTTCAAAATTATAGATAGCCAACTTGGAACCATCCGCATTCAAGTCATAAGAAATAACACCATTTCTCATCACAGCGGCATCACTGACAAGATCTCGCCCCCTCTGCACCCACTCATTGCCATCATACTCATACACTCGAACAAAAGATTCACCTTGTTCAGCATCACTTAATGAAACAGCAAAAGATTCGCCATCATCACTTAGCGAAATATCAGAGAAAGAGAGACGAGTTCCTCCTCCAAGCAATTCTTTATTCACCTCGATATCATTTCCGAGTTGCTCCCAATCGCCTGAACGGAATTCGAAGAGCTTAACATACGAATCTTCTCGCTCCGGAGTTATTCCGACCACAGCGATGCGCGCCCCATCTGCACTCATCGCTATATCTGAGCCAAACAAATCCGCTTCATTGTTCGCACTCAACGCAGCTCCTCGAGTCTGCCACTCAGCTCCGTCATACTCGTAAGCCTGCACAGGCTCTAGGCTCGCCCCTTCAACCATTTCTTCAAAAGACCCAACGAGCGCTATTCGCCCATCATCACTCAGGACCGTCTGCACCGCTTGAGACAAGTCAGCCGTTTCAATATCACTTCCGAGCTGAATCCACTGTTCAGCACTTGCCGTCCCCTCAGAGAAGACAAGATCCGGGGCCTCGTTTACCCTCTCTGGCAGCACTCTTACGAATGCGTTGACAGGGGTTGCTTCATTGCCTGAAGAATCATTCGCATGATAAGTGATGGTATAGAGACCTATCTCATTCACATCTAGACTGTCTGTATCCACAGTCACTCGATCACTGACATCTCCTTCACAGTCATCGAAGGCTGTGACTGGAACAGGAATAAGAGCCTCTCCGACAATCACGCGCTGAGGGCGAGTTAATGTGTAGAGAATATCAGGACCTCTGCTATCTACTACATTCACAGTCAGAGTCAGCTCATCCGCTCTCAGACCATCGCTATCAGTGACATTGTATTTATAAATAAACGTCCCTCTTTGCAATAAATCCATATCCCCTGTAACAACCACATCATTCAGAGTAACGACGACGTCATCAGCCAAATCGCCATCTTCTAAATCAAATGCCCTGATAAATGAAAGGAGCGATCGCGGCTCTCGTAACAAGACACACTCAAAGGTCACAGGATTATTACCAACAACCTGAATAACAGGTTTAG
>CALFDI010000086.1 GCA_937952875.1 uncultured Verrucomicrobiales bacterium | reverse complement strand
GCGCGTCCAATTCACCCCCGATCTCTTGCCCGGTGATATTACGGGAAATCCCGTGCTTCAAGAAGTCGATGGACGCCGTGAATTCGTCTTTCAGCCTGGACCTTTATTCACAAATATTGCGCTAGCAGACGAGATCAACCGAGCCTCTCCCAAAACACAATCAGCTCTACTAGAGGCGATGCAAGAACGCCGAGTCACGGTCCTCGGGACTACACATGACCTCCCGAGTCCATTCTTCGTCATGGCGACCCAGAACCCGATCGAACTAGAAGGCACCTACCCATTACCAGAAGCTCAGCTCGACCGCTTTCTATTCAAACTCGATGTCTACAGGAACTCTGCAGACACTCTAGAGCGTATCGTAATGAATCGTGAACTAGGAGGTGAGCCCGTCGTCGAGCCTATTATGGATCAATCGACTCTTGAGGCCATTCTTAATCTCGTCCGTCGCATTTACCTGCCTGACGTGGTAGCGAACTACATTGCACGACTCGTCGATGGCACACATCCAGGTCAATCGACAGCAGCACAGAGCGTGAAGTATGGTGCTAGCCCGCGTGCCGCGCTCTCACTCGCCTCTGCCGCTAAAGCCCGCGCCGTTATGTCTGGCCGGACGAATGCGAGCTTCGAAGATGTTAAACTCATCGCACCAGCTGTGCTCCGCCACCGTATGGTGCTAGACTATAATGCCCGCGTCGAAGGACTCTCAACGGATGACATTATTACTAAAATCTTAGCAGAAGTCCCCTTTCAGGACACAACAACACCATCAACACTCAGCTCTACTAACGCATGAGACAACTTTCGCTTTTATTTCTCCTCTTCACCCTCTGGTCATCTAGCACCAGCCAGGCCCAAGAACATCTCTGGACTGAAGTTTACGACGCTAAAGACCTCACTCAAGTTAAGGCGACAGCACTCTTCAATCGCCTCCCTACCAGTGGTTATCTACCTGTCAGAATTGAGTTAACAAATGGTCAACTGAAAGACCTCAACTGGAAACTCTATTGCAAATCAACAGATTCCCGCTGGAAAGAGGAATCACTCTATTCCTCTAACTACGCGTTTACCTGTCCTGCAGGAGAAACAGCGACATATGAGATCTATGTCCCTGTCATTACACCATATCTTAATTCCTCAGGGGGCGGCTACGGTCGTAAGGCTAACATCCATTTCACGATGACCTGTGATTCCTATCCTGAAAAGAACCAAGCAAGACTCTCATCCAATCATATGACAGAATTCCCTGAGGTTCTCGTGAGTGACGAGATCCTCCTTCACAATAGCGATCATTTAGACATCAGGCTCCATTCCACTTACACAGCTCGCTACAGTGGCAGTTATAAGTTTGGAAGTAGTTTCACACCCGACGCCTTGCCTGAAGACTGGCGCGGATATATCGGCTATGAAGTCATGGTGATCTCTGCCGATGCCATGGCTCAGATATCAAGCGGAGCGAGAGTCTCTCTACAGCAATGGCTTCGGGGCGGCGGCAATCTCATCGTATTGAGACCATCCGCTTCTGAAAATTTTAAAACATTAAACATAGAGACAGATAGTAGTTCGGGTGACGTCGGCACAGTCGGCAGTGGACAGATATATCTCAAAACAATCTCTGACATTACACGCCTAGAGGCACACGAGATCGATTATCTCATCGAAACAGTTAGTAAGAGTCGTGAAATTCCGCAGTTTAAAAGCTTCGTGACTGACTTTTCTAAAAAATGGGGACTGCTAAAAGACTTCGGCTCCAAGAACTTTAATCCCATCTTACTGGCTATCATTCTCCTGATCTTTGCCATCATCGTAGGACCGATTAATCTATTTGTCTTCGCTAAGTCTGGACAGAGACATCGCCTCTTTTACACCACGCCTCTCATTTCTCTCGTTGCGAGTTTGCTCCTCATCGTTCTTATCGTCTTCCAAGACGGATTCGGTGGATCTGGCGTGCGGAATCAACACATCCAACTGGGTGCAAAAGGCGAACCCTATGCAGATATCTACCAAGAACAGATCTCTCGCACCGGCGTCTTGCTCTCGACAAGCATTACATCTAAAGAGCAGCTCCCACTCACTCCAGTCCTCCTACCTAACAGCGACTGGGCACGTATGAATATGACTAATCGAGGGGCGCAGTCTCGCTACGCTCAAGAGATATCCGAAGACGGGGTTAAGCTGACTGGCGATTTCTTCCAGTCTCGATCTGAACAGGCTCATACGGTCAGGCACGTCGCTCCATCATACGGACGCATTGAGCTAGTAGACGGTATGATCTCTTCCACGCTCGCTTACCCGATCGATCTCCTTTACTATAAAAACAGTGAAAACAAGCTTTTCACAGCTAAGAACATTAAGCCCGGAGCGAAAGTCGCCCTCACACCGATGACTGAAACGAAACTGAAGAAGACTGATATCCAGAAAAAATTCAGCGCTAGCCGGAGTCGCCAAATTTCTAGAGTGATCAATACGCCAAACTCTTTTGTCGCCTTTACGAAAGATGCACCCGGCATCGAGACTTACTCAGGCATCGAATGGACAGATACCCACACCATCATCACTGGCCCACTTAACTAACACGCACTATGTCTGACTCAGCTATTAAGGTGAAGAACCTCTACCGATACTTCGGCGCACTGAAGGCCGTTGACGGAATCTCTTTTGAAATCCCCCACGGTTCTGTCTGTGGATTCGTCGGGGCGAACGGTGCCGGAAAAACCACGACGATGCGCATACTCGCAAGTCTCGATTACCCGACAATGGGGAGCGTCGAGATCTGCGGAAAAGACGTCACTGCCTATCCTGATGAGATCCGTAAACTCATCGGCTGGATGCCTGATCACTTTGGGAATTATGATCACATGACAGTGCTCGAGTATCTCGACTTCTACGCGCGGGCTCTCGGTTACTCTGGAGACGAGCGCCGCTCTCGTGTGCGTGATGTCATGGAGTTTACTGATCTCATACCTCTCTCGGATCGCCTTTCTAATAAAATGTCAAAAGGCATGACTCAGCGGCTCGGTCTCGCGAGATCTCTCATCCATGATCCACAAGTGATGATCATGGACGAGCCAGCTGCAGGACTCGATCCGAAGGCAAGGGTCGAGCTGAAGCACCTCATCCGCGTGCTCGCTGAGGAAGGTAAGACAGTCTTCATTTCTTCGCACATCCTCTCAGAGCTTGGAGAAATGTGTGACTCCCTCCTTTTTGTCAATAATGGCAGGATCGTCCACCACGGAGATGCAGATAGCCTCCGTGTGGGGAGTGATTCGACTGGCGGCTTCCTCTACGATATCCAGCTCATAGGCGAAGCGCAGAGCTTATCTGACTGGAGCGTGATCAATCCTAACGTGGAATTCCTCGAGACGCGAAAACGAGGCGGGCGCATTCGTATCGACTCGAATGATCCTAACGTGGCAGCAGATATTCTGGCAAAGATGGTCAGAGACGGTCTGCGCATCACTGAGTTCCATCGTGAAGAGCGTAACCTCGAAGACGCCTTCATCGATATTCTTGGAAAAATCGATGAAGGAAATCCATCGCCAATCCAGGCAACTCAGACTGAAACAACAACACACTCCTAATCCATGGCTGAAAAAACTGATACTCCCCCTTCATTCGGGCTACGTGACTTTCCAGATCGCCTCAGCCCCATGCTGGTCAAAGAACTGCGACAAGGTCTGAGGACACGGACATTCACGATGATCTTCATCGCTCTGCAGATACTGCTCGCACTGTTCGTTCTCTTATCTATTGCCAATACAGATAACTCAAATGCTGGCGAAGCTATTTCGTTATTCGTATTCGCCTTCTTTACGATCGCTGTCCTAATCGTTCAACCCATTCGGGGGATCTCTGCGGTATCGAGTGAGATACAGGAGAAAACGATCGATCTCATGGTGCTCACTCGCCTCACAAGTTGGAGAATTCTTTTCGGCAAGTGGGCATCGCTTGTGAGCCAGAGCGCTCTGCTTTTTGCTACGGTTATTCCGTATCTCGTCATTCGTTACTTCTTCGGCGGCATGCAGCTCTTTGCAGAGCTATCTCTTTTGGGCACAGTCTTTATTCTCTCTGCAGCGACGACTGCACTCTTTGTCGGCTTTTCTGCGAACAAATCGATCATTTTCAGAGGTCTCATCTTTATCGGCGCTGGATTTCTAGGATTTGGACTGATGGTTGCTGTATTTTTCGAAGGTGGATTTGATGATTTTCTCAATTTATACGGTGGTGGAGATAAAGAAGAACTCTTTATGATCGTGGGCTTTTTACTGCTCTGCCTGTATGCGGGCTACTACTCGCTCGAGATGGGAGCCTCACGCATAGCGACGCTGGTAGAGAGCACTGCGCTGCGCAAGCGTCTGATCGGCCTGTTAATGATAGCAGGAACAATGGGCGTCTTCTACTATCTCGACATTAAATATGTGGGAATGATCCCAGCTTACATCATCTCTATGATTATCACGGGAATGCTCGCGATCGATTGCTTCACTGAAGAAGCTCCGCAGATTCCTCGTGTGACGAAAACCCTCGCATCAAAGGGAATCATCGGCAGAGCCCTTGGCATCATTTTCCATAGAGGGTGGCACACAGGGTTTTGCTTCATACTCGTGCTCTTCGCTATTCTCTGGATAGTTCTCATCAACTCTAATGACTTAAATAGTCCTCGCGATGTGAGCAATTTTTGGATTTTTCACGCGGGAGGTTTCTATTCAGCACTGCTACCACTCTTACTCGTTCAGCTATTTCAATCGAAAATTTCGAATCGATTTATCGCCTATCTTACTTTTCTAGTCGGTGGTTTAAGTTTTGCAGGCATTGCCTATATCATGACTTCATTCCTTCCTTATGAAAGCGTGGTTATGGGCCTCTCGTTTCTACCTGGCATGTTTCTCGGTATGATTGACAAAAAACAGCTTGAAGATTTGCCAAGCCTTCTTATGACGATCTATCTCTCCATCACCGTCATCATTCTCTTCATTTACTTTTTCAAAGAATACAAGAAGACGCTCTCACTAGAAAAACAGTATATAAACGATAAAAACAACTAAAACCCTTACTGAAGACAAGCAGGAATCGGGCAAGGCTGGTTGACATGTTTCACGTCGTCATCTGCCTACATTTTTTTCGGAGAGTTTAACTCAGACATGGATCATTTAAACACAGTTACAACCGCGTTTTCCCCATGCTCTGAGTGGGTTGGTTCCTTCACAGAAAATGACCTAAACACATTCATTATTCGCGATCTGGGCGAGAGTGGACGTGCGATCCCACTGTCTCCGTTGCTGCATATTGTGAGTGGGAATACGCCGCATGCAGCATTCCAATCAGTGCTACGCGGGCTGCTTGTCGGTGCTCATAACAGGGTGAAACTCCCTCGTGCGAGTCTACCTGAGTTTGAGGATTGGTATGCGACTTTACCTTTGGAGCTCAAAAAAAGCATCGAGCTATGCCATGAGTTACCTGATGAATGGATCGACTCAGCTGAAGCCATCGTAGCCTATGGCAGTGACTCGACTCTAGCTCAGATTCAGCACAGACTACGGCCAGACCAGAGATTCATCGCGCATGGCCACAAGATTAGTATCGGCATCGTCACTCAGGTCTGCAGTGAAGCCGCACGCCTAGCGGCGAAAGATGTGTCACTCTTCGATCAGTTAGGCTGCCTCTCTCTGATCAATCTCTACTGCCCTGCTGATCAGGTCAGGGATTTTAGTGAAATTCTCGCACGAGAAATGCAGAATTTCGCAGAGATACACCCACGTAAAGAGGTCCCTCTCTCAGCTTCAGGGGCAATCACGAATCTTCGCCAGCTCACCCACTTTCGAGCCGCCAATGCGAAAGACGTCGAGATCTGGCACAGTGAAAGAAATACGGAGTGGACAGTGATAGCAGCGCAGACGAGCGAGATCGAGCCGACACCGCTCTACCGCACAGTCATCGTAAAGCCCTTACCAAGCGACTTGGAAATGCTCGGCGAGAACTCGCGCTACCTTTCGACCATCGCGCTTTATCCTTACAGTCAAGAGGCCGCGAACGCCTATCGCGACCTACCAGCTTCACGTATCTGCCCATTGGGCGAGACGCAGCAACCGACGATTTTTTGGAATGCTGATGGTTATTCAGCCCTTGGATCGCTTGTCAGATGGCAGGACTTGACGTAGATTCTCGATTTTCTCGGAATATTTGAACACTCTCGAGACTCGGATCGCTTGTCAGAAGAGAGGTTCTTCTCTAGACCTCCTCACCTATTCGCTATGCCTGAAAAGCCAATCACTACCACGGGAACTATTGTCGAGATCGTTTCCGACCGGACATTTAAAGCTGACCTCCCAAATGGGAAGAATATCTTCGTGCATCTTCCGAAGGCTTTGAATCATCTCTCACCTGAGGTGACTGTTGATTGCCAAGTCGCGCTCGACTTCACACCATACGATATGGAAAAGGCACGCATCTCAGCTATCGTCTCATAGATCCAGCATGAACGTTATTCTCGGAACAGCAGGTCACATCGATCACGGTAAGTCCTCTCTAGTGAAGGCTCTCACAGGAGTTGACCCTGATCGCTTACCGGAAGAAAAGGCACGCGGAGTGACGATTGAGCTCGGCTTCGCTCACCTCACAATTCCGCATCCTAAGGGCCATGCGGACTTTCAAGTCGGTGTGATCGATGTTCCCGGACACGCAGACTTTATCAATAACATGGTCGCCGGTGTTGGAGCGCTCGATGTCGTGCTCTTTGTCGTAGCCGCAGACGACTGCTGGATGCCTCAGTCAGAAGAGCATCTGCATGTGCTGAGCTATCTGGGTGTAACGAATGCAGTCATCGCACTTACCAAGTCCGACATCTGTGAAGACATCGAATTTACTACGGAAATTCTCCGAGAAGAACTGGAAGGATCACCACTCGAAGACGCCCCTATCATCCCAGTCTCATCACATACGGGTGATGGGCTAGACGAGCTTCGAAAAGAACTCGCCTCTCGCTTTTACAACGTCACCTCGACACGCAGCACGGCAGATAATGGCCGAGTGCGGCTCTCAGTCGATCGCTGTTTCTCTCCACAAGGAGTCGGCACCGTCGTGACAGGAACGCTCGCAGGATCCTCTGTTTCAATAGGCAATTCCCTAGAACTACAGCCTGAAGGGATCACCTGCCACGTCAGGCAAATTCAGAATCACAACTCTCAACTCGAAACAGGACTTCCGAGTATGCGCACAGCTCTGAATGTGCCAGACCTACCGATTGCAGAACGCGGTAAACCTGGCGTTCATCGCGGCACCACACTTGTCGCCCCAGACAGCGGCCCCACTACTCAGACAGTAGATGTCCACATCCAGCGGATAAATCGTCAGATCCCTGGCCAGTCACAATCACTCGGCCCGCTCAAACTGCCTCGCAAGATCATTGTCCACATGGGCACCGCCCACCTCAGTGCTCGTCTTATCTCACTCGATCAGACCGAACTCATGCCAGGAGACTCAGCCTTCTGCGAACTGCGCTTTGACTCACCAGCGCACTGTTTCGTAGGTGATCGCTTTGTCATTCGTGATGCCTCTAAGTTATCCACCCTAGGCGGAGGCATCGTCCTAGACCCGCTCGCTAACCGTCGCCGCTTTCACCACGACAGCCAGCTCACCCTGTTAGAAAAACGCTTAGAAGCCCCCGTTCAGCTCGATGTGATTCTCAGCAGTGCCCTACA